>CATMIT010000121.1 GCA_950069165.1 uncultured Flavobacteriales bacterium | reverse complement strand
TATCTAGAAGCAAATGGTATGGGAGACGGGATAGCATTAAATGATAGTGTGTATACTTCTGCTATTGATACAATAAATAGTTTAGATGTTAGCAATAAACTTATACAAACTATAGAAGGAATACAAAATTTTACAGATCTTATAATACTTAAATGTGGAAATAATCTACTTACCTCTTTATCTTTAACAGATAATCTTTTTTTAGATATTTTAGAGTGTAATAATAATTACCTTTCATCTATTAATCTTAGTCAGAATAACAATCTTTCTTTACTTAATTGTAATGATAATTTACTTCTGTCTTTAGATCTTAGTAACAATTTCGCACTTTTAATCTTAAATTGTAATAATAACCAACTAATAAGTTTAGATTTAAGAAATGGGAATAATATAAATATGCTTATCAATATTACTTTAAATCCAAATTTATCTTGCATCTCTGTAGATGATACTACTTTGGCAAATGCAAATTGGACCATATCTAATGGTAATATTGACCAACAACATTATTTTAGTACAAATTGTCCTCCACCATCTGCAATACAAGAACACACTATAAACAAAGAATTACTTAAAGTTACAGACCTATTAGGGAGAGAAACAAAAGGAAAAACTAACGAACCTCTCTTTTACATCTATGATGATGGAACAGTAGAGAAAAGAATAATTATTGAGTAGTTACAAATCTTCCAACAACTGATAAATAGTCGCTTTTTTATTTAGGAGTTTTTCTTCTAATTTCTTTAATTTCCCATCCGTTTTTAACTGAGTATATTTTTTATTTCCCAATTCTTCTTTTATTTGACGGTGTAGCCAATGGATGTTTTGCTCTTTTCTGTTTTCAATAAAATAGCCATTAGCACACATTTGGTTTTGGTGTTTTTCTATCATTTCCCAAATATTTTCCAATCCTATTTTTTCCAAAGCGGAACATGTACTTACTTGGGCAATCCATCCATTTTGCATTGCAGGAAAAAGATGCAAAGCACTTTTGTATTGTAACATGGCATTTTTGGCTTTTTGCACATTATCACCATCTGCTTTGTTGATAAGGATAGCATCTGCCATTTCCATAATTCCTCTTTTGATACCTTGCAATTCATCCCCAGCACCTGCTAGCATAAGTAGTAAAAAGAAATCTACCAAATTACTAACAGTGGTTTCACTTTGCCCAACACCAACGGTTTCAATAAGGATAACATCAAAACCAGCTACCTCACACAAAAGGATGTTTTCACGCGTTTTATTCGCTACTCCGCCCAAAGTTCCAGCAGAAGGAGAGGGACGAATAAAGGCGTTTTTGTCGGTAGCCAATTCGTCCATTCTACTTTTATCTCCTAAAATACTTCCTTGTGTTTTCTCACTTGTTGGGTCAATGGCTAATACGGCTACTTTTTTCCCTTTGCTTGTCAGCATTTTTCCAAAGCTATTTATGAAAGTACTTTTGCCAACTCCTGGAATTCCAGTTATTCCTATTCTAATAGCTTTTCCGCTTTTTTCAGAAAGGGCTGCAATAATGTTTTGCGCTATTTTTTGCTCACTCTCCAAAGTGCTTTCGCACAGAGTAATGGCTTTACTCAAAGCAAGCGTATCGTCTTTTTGTATATTTTTTATAAGAGTTTTTTCGTCCATTATTTTCGCGAAACTATAAAAAGCAATTTATCTGATTATGGTAATTGTTCCTTTTTTTGGTGCTACCGGCAAAGGACTTTCTATATTGTAAAAATATACGCCATCAGCACATAATGAACCACCTTTTGTTGTACCATCCCACCGAAAATTCACTTTATTATCCTCAAATACTTTTTTGCCCCAACGCGTAAATATTTTAATGCTAAAATCTGTATCAAAGCAGTAGTTGAGCTCCACATCCGGAATTTCAAAATTGTCGTTTACATCATCCTTATTTGGTGAAAATACATTCGGAATTACCGAATCAATTTCAAATTCTGTAGGTTCAATTATTTCAAACTCAATCTGTAAGATTGCTGAATCACTTTTGCAAGCATTATCAAAAGCTAAAAAAGTTACAGTGAAAGGCGTATGCTCCATATCAATGCAAGTGGGCTTCCAACATAAGTCAGAATTTACTTGGGTAAAATAAGCCGTATTTGTAAAATTATACTCTTGTACATTTAAATTATCTTCATTTTTGAAAGAGACAAACTGCAAGGACAAATAATCACTTATTCCATTGTAAACATCCTCATCTTTTGTGCTTATGGGGTAGCAAATTTCCTTACCCACTTCTGCCGTATATTTTAGTTTGATGGTATCAGAATATGCAGAATCCAAAAGTGCAGAATTATCCGTCATTTCCGTAATGCTAGGCGGATTATTAGTTGGCATTTTAAGGTTAATTTCTACTTCTAAAATGGAAGTGTGAAATGCAAAACAGGAGATATCTTTGGAATAAAAATAGACATAGTACGGACTACCACTCATATCCTGACAAAGTGGAGTCCAGCAGAAATTGGAGTTTACATTGGAAAGGGCGCTATCATTACTGAAAGAAGCCATATTGGAAGTACTATCCAATCCAGAGTTAAACAGAGCTAACTCA
>CATMIT010000120.1 GCA_950069165.1 uncultured Flavobacteriales bacterium | reverse complement strand
AAAAAATTGGATTTGATCTCAGAGAATTTGGTGATCATAAAGTTATAATTGAAGGCGCTCCAAACAATCTTCCATTAGGGAAAGAAGAGGAAACTATCCAAGAAATTATAGGACAATACACAAAAACGAATAATGGCCCTGAGAAGCAGAAATAAAGTAAGTCCGGACTTTAATATGTCCTCTATGACGGACATAGTATTTTTACTGTTAATCTTTTTTATGCTCACCTCTACCCTAGTAAGTCCGAACGCATTAAAACTTCTTTTGCCAAATAGCAAGGCTAAAACTTTGGAGAAACAAACCGTTTCAGTTTCCATTACCAAAGAGATAGACTTTTTCATAAATGAAAGAAAAGTAAGTGAAAATAATTTGGAACAAGAGCTGAAACTCCTTTTGGAAAACAAGCAAGAAGCAGCCATTATTTTGCATACCGACAAAACGGTTGATATCCAATTTGTAGTAAAAGTAATGGATATTGCCTATAGAAATAAATACAAAATTGTACTGGCCACAACACCTAATTAAATGCTTTCTTCCGAAAAGAAAAATAAACGAAAAGGAATTATCGGAACACTTTTGTTTCATGTTTTGCTTATAGTTGCATTCCTTTTTATGGGGCTGACCTATCAAATTCCACCTCCTCCTGAAGAAGGAATCAGTATTAATTTTGGATATGTGGATGAAGGTATAAGTGAGGTAGAACCAGAAGATATAGCAGAAATTCCTGAGCCAGTTCAAGAGGAAATTGTTGAAGAACAAAGTGCTGCAGAAGAGGAAGTAGTTACCCAAGAAACAGAAGAAGCACCAATAGTTGAAAAAACAGAGCAAAAAAAGAAAGAACCAGAACCAGAAAAAAAAGAAGTAATTGAAGAAAAAAAACCAGAAGTAAATAAAAAAGCGCTTTATACCGGAAAAAAGAAAAATAAAGAAACGGATGAAGGGAATACTGGAGAAAGTGGAAATCAGGGCGCAATTGATGGCGACCCAAATGCAAAAGCCCATAGTGGTGGCGGCATTGGAACAGATGGAATTGCTTATCAATTAGGTGGAAGAAGCCCTAAATTCAAAGCAAAACCTATTTACAAAATACAAGAGCAGGGCAAGGTAGTTGTCATTATTACAGTAGACAGATTGGGCAATGTAGTAAATGCAATTCCTGGTGCCAAGGGCTCTACCACTTTAAACAAATATCTTTTGGCAAAAGCAAAAGAGGCAGCTCTGAAAACCAAATTCAACCCCAAGCAATCTGCTCCTGAAAACCAACAAGGAAAAATCATTTATCATTTCAGTTTGAACTAATGAGTTATAAGCAAACGCTTGATTATCTTTTTGCTAAACTCCCTATGTATCAAAGACAAGGTGCTGCTGCTTATAAAGCTGATATTGGGAATATTGTAAATGCTTGCAAGCAACTGAATAATCCTCACCAAAGGTTTAAAAGTATACATATTGCAGGCACAAACGGGAAGGGTTCTGTGGCGCATATTTTGGCTTCCATTTTGCAAGAAGTTGGCTATAAAACGGCTCTTTATACTTCCCCACATTTAAAAGATTTCAGAGAAAGAATTAAGATAAATGGGGAAATGATTGATGAGCAAGGAGTGATAGATTTTGTATCAGAAAACAAACATCTATTTGAAAAATTGGAAATGTCTTTTTTTGAAATGACAGTGGCTCTGGCTTTTGATTATTTCGCTAAAGAAAAAGTAGATATTGCTATTATTGAATGTGGTTTGGGCGGCAGATTGGATAGTACTAATATCATTAATCCTCAACTTTCAATAATCACTAATATAAGTTTAGATCATACTAATTTATTAGGTAATTCACTAGAAAAAATTGCAAAAGAAAAGGCAGGGATCATAAAACCAAATACACCAATTATTATTGGTAGAAAACAAGAAAAAACCAAGCAGATTTTTATAAATATTGCAAGTGCTAAAAAAGCCAAAATTTATTTTACGGAAACAGAAAATAATTATAGCAGTGATTTGAAAGGAATATACCAAAAAGAGAATATAACTACTGCAATTATAACCGTTAAACAACTCTCTAAATTAGGATGGAATATTGGAGAGAAAAACATAAAAAACGGACTTCAAAAAGTAGCCAAAAACACTGGGCTTTTAGGCAGATGGCAAACATTAAATGATAAACCAAAAGTAATTTGTGATGTAGGGCATAATGAAGAGGGTATAAAGGAAATTGTAAAGCAAATAAAAAAAATACCCTATCAAAATTTACATTTTGTATTTGGAATGGTAAAAGATAAAAACTTGAAAAACATTTTAAAATTATTACCCAAAAAGGCTAAGTATTATTTTTGTGAGGCTCAAATACCAAGAGCTTTGGAAGTCAATTTACTAGAAACAGAGGCAATTACATTTGGCTTAAATGGAAATAGTTTTTCTTCAGTTGCTAAAGCTTTAGCGCAAGCCAAAATAAACGCCCATGAAGATGATTTAATTTTCATTGGAGGAAGCACTTTTGTAGTAGCAGAAATTCTCTAATTAATTTTTTCTTTTGTATGCTTGTAATAAGAAATGCTATATATTTGCATTCCAATTTTGGGCGATTAACTCAGTTGGTTCAGAGTGCCTCCCTTACAAGGAGGAAGTCGGGGGTTCGAGTCCCTCATTGCCCACCAAAAAAAACCCACTCATTTGAGTGGGTTTTTATTTATTCAAGAATTATTCTTTTCTCTACC
>CATMIT010000119.1 GCA_950069165.1 uncultured Flavobacteriales bacterium | reverse complement strand
AACAGCATGAATTACTTTAAAAAAATAATACGATTTGCAAAGCCTTACAAGAAGTATGCGTTTTTAAATATTCTATTCAACATTCTATACGCGATCTTTAATGTCTTGTCTGTATTGGCTTTTATTCCTGTTTTAAACATTCTTTTTAAGCAAGAAAATAAAATCATTGCACAACCTGTGTACGCAGGAATTAATTCCATTGGCGTTTACACAAAGGATTCTTTTTATTATTTTATTTCTCAAAAAATAGAACATGAAGGTGTGACTCAGGTATTGTTATTCATTTGTTTAACTACCTTTTTACTCTTTTTTCTTAAAAATTTATTTCGGTATTTAGCCTCTTATGTATTGGTTTTTTTACGAAATGGAACTGTAAAAGATTTACGAGACAGCTTGTATCACAAAATTGTAGAGCTGCCCATTGCTTATTTTTCTGAAAGAAAAAAAGGAGATATCATTGCACGAATGACTGCAGATGTTCAAGAAGTTGAAGTCTCATTTTTAACTTCTTTAGAAGCTATTGTTAGAGAGCCCCTAACTGTTGTTATCTCTTTAACAATGATGTTAATGATCAGTGTTAAATTGACCTTATTTGTCTTTGTTTTATTACCTATTTCTGGCTTTATCATTTCAGCAATCAGTAAAAAGTTAAAAGCAAATTCTTTAAAAGCACAAAAAGAAACAGGAAATTTCTTATCATTTATTGAAGAAACTTTAACTGGACTTCGAGTAATCAAAGGCTTCAATGCTGAAAACACCATTGAAAATAAATTTAGAAAGTCTACAAAAAAATTCAGAGACTTAATGACCAGTGTTTTGCATCGTAAAACATTGGCATCTCCAATGAGTGAATTTTTAGGTTCGGCAACCATTATTGCAATTTTATGGTATGGAGGAAAATTGGTACTGGAAAATAACAGTCCCTTGAAACCAGAAGAATTCTTAACCTACATCATGTTGTTTTATACTGTTTTAAATCCTGTAAAAGCAATTACAACTGCATACTATAACATTCAAAAAGGAGATGCTTCTGCACAACGAATTATGGAGGTGTTAGAAACCGAAAATGAAATAAAAGACAAAGAAAACGCGCTTATTAAAACAGCATTTACTGATGAAATTACATTCGAAAACATTTCATTTAAGTACAAAGATGACTATGTCTTGAAAAACTTTTCGTTGACAATTCCCAAAGGAAAAACAGTGGCGTTGGTAGGGCAATCTGGAAGTGGAAAATCTACCTTAGCGAATTTAATTACTCGTTTTTATGATGTAAATGCTGGAACAATTTCTATTGATGGAAACAACATCAAAGACCTTAGTAAAAAATCATTAAGAGGATTGATGGGGATTGTAACGCAAGATTCTATTTTATTCAATGATACCGTTGCAAACAATATCAAGCTAGGAACTGAAAACGCTTCGGAGAGTCAAATACAGCATGCTGCAGAAATTGCCAATGCGCATGAATTTATCAAAGATTTACCAGCAAAATATGTTAAACTAAACATACCAAAACCTGCCAATAATAATAAGAATCCATAAAAAACAGTATCATGACCAGATCCATAAACTGCCCAAAGGGAATATGTAAAACCTAAACCTCCAAGAACAAAGGTTTTCATCCAACTATTCACATGTAATTTTCTCTCAATAATAACTAAAATATAGGAAGATGAAACAAAAAGATAAGGCACTAAACAGGTGAGTGTAGTTAATAAAACTATAAACTCAAACTGATCTACTAACCCTTCCGAATAGTTCATTAACATTACAATAGAGGTTAAAATACTTCCGATAATCAATCCAAAAATCGGGACTCCATTTTTATTTTCTTTCTTAAATATTTTTGGAAATAAATTATCTTTTGCGGTTGCCATAGGGATTTGACTTGTTATTAATATCCAACCATTCAATGCACCAATCGCAGCTATTGCTGCTCCAGCCGCCACAAAATAACCTGCATATTCTCCTCCAATTAATTTTCCAGCTTCGGCAAATGGAGCAGGAGATTCTTTTAAAGTTTCAACTGGGAGTATACCAAACAAAACAATTGTGCCAAGTATATAAACAAGAGTTGTAATTATCGTTCCTAACATTGTTGCTTTAGGCACAGTAACTTGAGGATTTTCTATATTTTGAGCTGGAATTGTTGCACATTCGATTCCTAAAAAAGCATATAAAGTTAATACAGCAACAACAGGAAATGTTGCAAAATTACTTTCAGCAGTCAAGTTAAAAGCAGGAAAATTATCAAGACTAAAAAAGAACACTCCAATAAGTATAACAAACACTAAAGGCATTAATTTTAAAACTGTAGTTATAACTTGCATTTTCCCTGAGGCTTTAACACCTTTGGAATTTACCCATGTTAATAACCAAATTATTCCTAAGCCAACACTAACAGCCAATAAAGGCTCTGTTTTAAAAGCTGGAAAGAAATAACTTAATGCACTTATAGCAGCAACAGCAATGGCAGCATTGCCAATCCAACATGAAATCCAATAACCCCAAGCCACTAAAAATCCGATAAAATCTCCAAAACCAGCTTTTGAATAGGTATAAGGTCCTCCGCTTTTATTAACAATTATTTTACTAAAGTTGCTAAAAATCTTAGCAAGAATTAATGCACCTGTAGCAGAAAACAGCCATCCTATTAAACTAATACTACCAAATCTACCAGGTGAATATGTAGCAGACAAAGTTGCAAGTTTACCATGAT
>CATMIT010000118.1 GCA_950069165.1 uncultured Flavobacteriales bacterium | reverse complement strand
ACTCAAAGTAGCGTTTAAAAGTAACACGCCTTGTTTTGTCCAAGGAGATAAATTCCCAGTTTCAGGAAGTGGTAAATTCAAATCAGAAGCTATTTCTTTAAAAATATTTTTGAGTGATGGCGGCTGCTTTACGCCATCAGGTACTGAAAAGGATAATCCATGTGCTTGCCCCATTCCATGATAAGGATCTTGACCTAAAATTACCACTTTCACCCTGTTAAAAGACGTATAATTAAACGCATTAAAGATGTCTTTCCCTTTAGGGTAAATACTATGGTGTTTTTTTTCATCCAGCAAAAATTGTTTTAATTTAATAAAATAATCTTTATTGAATTCCTCCAATAACACCATTTTCCAGCTTTGTTCAATTTCCGGATTTATATTTACCATTTTGTTTGTAATGTGAGATTTCAAAGATAAAAAAATCTAATAGCGAAAAGGGTTATTTTAACTATATAAATGCTTATTTTTGCTCCAAATTACAAAACATGAAAAAATTATTTTTTGTTTCTCTATTTCTCCTTTTTCTTTTTTCTTTTAGTTCCTGCGGAATTTATAAGAACTGTCCTGGTGAAGGGAGTATAGATAAAAATACTGAAATAAAGGTCTAATTTTTCTATCTATTTATATGAAGAAAACCTACTTCATATTATTACTTTTTATCCCTTATTTTGTTTTTTCGCAAGAACCACTAAAACGCACTAAAAAGATTTTATACAAACATGAAAGAAATTTTGGAGTGAATGTTCATTCTTTGGGTTGGGGGTTGCATGCTCGGAAACTTTGGAATGATAATGTAAAATGGCTGCATTTTTTGGAAGTGGATGCAGTAAGCATGAAACATCCGAAACAAGTAAAAACCATTAATACATGGATTAGTGATGCAAAAGGATACGATTATGGCAAGCAAAATTCTACTTTTTTTATTCGCCTGGGTTATGGAAAGCAACTTATTCTATTTGACAAGCCAGATTTTGGAGGTATTATGGTGAGTGCTGTTGGGGTAGTAGGAGTAAGTTTGGCATTTTTGAAACCAGTTTATTTGGAGATACTTTATGCGGATGACATCACCAGTGAGTTTTATGTAGAAACCGAGAAATACAATCCTATTGAGCATTCGCCTTACAATATATATGGTCGTGCTTCCTATTTTAAAGGGTTTGATGAAATGCAATTGCAAGTAGGCAGCTATTTGAAAGCAGGGTTTAGCTTTGAATTTTCCAAAAAAGATGATCTTATTCGCTCCATTGAAGCTGGCGTTAGTTTGGATGCTTTCAAAGTTGGGGATAATGACATAGTTGGGGATGCTTTGGGAAAAGAGTTGCCTGTTATGGCGATTACCAAAAACAAAAAAACCTTTCTTAGCTTTTATATAAATATGAATTTCTTTTTCGGTAAAAAATGGTAAAACAAGCAACATTACGAAAGCCTAGTTGGCTCAAAGTAAAACTGCCAACTGGCAAAGCTTACAAAAAAGTAAAATCCCTTGTAAAAGGCAATAGTTTGCACACTATTTGCGAAAGTGGGCATTGCCCAAATATTGGAGAATGTTGGGGGGAAGGTACGGCTACTTTCATGATTTTGGGTAACATCTGCACGCGTTCCTGTGGGTTTTGCTCGGTGGTAACTGGCCGCCCCTTAGCTGCTGATTATAGTGAACCAAAAAAAGTGGCAGAATCCATCCGTTTGATGAAAGTAAAACATGCGGTAATTACCTCTGTGGACAGGGACGATTTGCAAGATGGTGGAGCTGAAATTTGGGCCATGACCATCAATGAGATTAGGAAAATAAACCCTACAACAACTTTGGAAACTTTGATTCCTGACTTTAAAGCAAATACCAATCAAATTCAGAAAATAATAGAAGTAAAACCTGAAATTGTTTCGCACAATTTGGAAACAGTAAGAAGGCTTACTAAAAAAGTGCGCATTCAAGCAAAATATGACAGAAGCTTAAAAACGCTTCAGATATTAAAAGCAGGAGGAATGAAAACCAAATCTGGAATAATGCTCGGCCTTGGAGAAACAGAGAATGAAATTATAGAAACAATGCATGATTTAAGAGAGGTAGGGGTGTCTGTACTTACTATGGGACAATACTTACAACCAACTACAAAACACTTGGAAGTTGTAGAATTTGTAAATCCACAACAATTTCAAAAACTAAAAGAAATAGGATTAGAAATAGGTTTTCGCTTTGTTGAAAGCGGCCCATTAGTTCGCTCATCTTATCATGCGGAAAAACATCTTTTTTAGAAATTTTATTATTTCAATTCCTCATTAATGTTATTATAAGGATAATTGCTATATTTGTTTCCTTGAAAATTAAAACATTACTACAAATGAAACAAAGAATTTTACTCCTTATTTTTAGCACACTATTCTTATCGGGCATCTCTTTCGGGCAAGGTGTTTGTGGTTCGTATAAAGGATATCTTCAAGATGATATGAATAAATATCCTGATTTCTACAAAAGTTTGGAACAACAAAATGCTGAATTAGAAAAATCAAATAAAACTTTTTTACAAAATATTGTAAGAAAGAAAAACATTGAAGGCAAGCGGATAATCCCTGTTGTTGTGCATGTCATTCACAATATGGGAAATGCAAATATTTCTGACTCTGATATACAAAATGCATTGGATGCACTAAACAAGAATGTTAACGGGCAGTCAAATAAATTCTTAGCCTTCCAAAGTGGCTATCCGAAAACTCCTGATATTTTTGCAGCTTTAAGGGGGGTAGGAAATGTAGAATTTCGCTTGGCAAGATTAGACCCTTTGGGCAATTCTACTAATGGTATTGTAAGGGTTCAGTCCGAATATACAAATGGAACGGAGCCAAATAATCTTGTTAAATCGTTGAGTTACTGGAACTCTTATCAGTATTTAAATATTTGGGTGGTGAGTAAAATTAACTCAAATAATTCAGGA
>CATMIT010000117.1 GCA_950069165.1 uncultured Flavobacteriales bacterium | reverse complement strand
GTTCAAAAAACAGACCTGCTTTTTTCATTTCACCTAAGGACATATAGCCGACAAATTCGTTCAATACGGTTTTCTCTCCCAGCAGCTGTCCTACTAAAAACATATCTTCTTTACAAACTCCCATAAGCCAAGCAATGGGTGCGCCAATATAACCTAAAATCATATTAAAGGAAAGTTCAGGATATCTGGTGTTTGTAGCAATCCAAGCATTTAAGTCAGTCCAATCGCCCACTTTTAATAAAATATAATTTGCCATGGAGATAAGCGCGATAAATACGAGTAACATGGCCGCTACATTTACAGCTAACCTTAGGCCGTCAGTTGTTCCGTTTGAAATTGCTTCCAGAGCATTAGCGCCCATATCGCTTTTTGCTACTTCCAATTTAGTCTCAATTTCTTCTTTTTCCGGCAACAATATTTTGGCAGCTACTATAGCAGCAGGGGCCGACATCACAGATGCTGCCAACAAATGTTTGGCAAACATGATTTGTTGTACAGGATCATCTCCTCCCAAAAATCCGATATATGCCGCTAATACTCCTCCAGCAATGGTAGCCATTCCTCCACTCATTAGGCATAGCATTTCCGACATTGTCATTTTGTCCAAATAGGGTTTTACAAGTAGTGGCGATTCGGTTTGCCCTAAAAAGATGTTTCCGGCTGCTGCTACACTTTCAGGCCCTGATAGGCGCATTATTTTTTTCATCAGCCAAGCAAAGCCGTACACTATTTTAGGAATAATTCCCCAATAATAAAATAGGGAAGTAAGTGCAGAAAAGAAGATTACAGTAGGCAAAATCATAACCACAAAATTGACAAGGGGCGACTCTATCAGCCCTGTTTCAAATGATTTAAACAGAAACATAGTCCCATCTTGGGTGAAGGAAATAATTTTAGTAAATATTTTTCCAACAAATTCAAATCCAGCAGATACAATTGGTACTTTTAGAATGAGTATAGCGAATAGAATTTGAATTCCTAATCCCTTAGAAACCAATTTCCAATCGATTCCTTTTCGGTTTCGGCTAAATAAAAAGGCAATAAGTAAAAGAGAAAGTATTCCAAGAATTCCCCTGAAAAGAGAGGAGATAGAAAAACCGGAAGTGGCTATTGGCGCTACAACTGCCCTTTTGTAAGCGTAATTCACGCCATCTTCACTAAGGACTAAATGCGTTTTATTAAGTGTTATGTTATAATTTCGTATGGTACCCTTTGGCTCGGTATAATTAAAACTTAAAGTTGATTTGTTCCGTTTCCAACTTCCGTTTGCCTTAAGAGGAACAACTGAAAGGGCATAGTTAAAAGTTCCATCTTTATTGATAAACATACAGTCGCCATCAGCAATTGGTTGTAAATCTTTTCCAGTAGAATCGATTTCATATCTGATGGACTCGAACAACCACTTACCTTCAATATTTTGAGAAAAAGTGAAAAGCGAGCATAAAACGAAAATAATGAAAAAGTAAATTTTATTCATCTACTTCTCTTTTCTTTTGTTTATCTCATCTCTAATTGCAGATGCTTTTTCGTAGTCTTCCGACTCAATGGCTTTTTTTAGCATTGTTTGAAGCTTGCTTAAAGTAAAATCTTTCAATCCCTTTTCTTTTGGGGCATGCGATTCCTCTTCCTCAAAAGCAATATCCTCTTCTATTGTTTTATCCAATATAATACCGGCCTTACTTAGCACCTGTTCATATGTGAAAATAGGGCATTTAAAGCGAACAGCAAGTGCAACAGCATCAGAAGTTCTGGCATCAATCTCCACTTCTTTTTTCCTTGCAGATTTACAGAAAAAAGAAGCATGAAAAATCCCTTCACTAAGAGTATGAATTACCACTTTACTAATAGTGATACCGAAAATATTGCCTATACTTAAAAATAAATCGTGCGTAAGTGGTCTTTCTGGAGGGTCAGAATCTTCCAAAGCCAAGGCAATAGAACGGGCCTCACACCAACCAATAACAATTGGTAATTGCCGTTTTCCTTCTATTTCATTTAAAAGCAGAACATAAGCATTGTTCTGGGAATCACTTGTTTTAAGTGCGGAAATATCGAGTTGAATTAACTTCACATTTTAGTTTTTGAATTTCTTAATTTCTTCAATTAGTTTCGGAACCACCTGAAATGCATCTCCAACTATTCCGTAATCTGCTGCTTTAAAAAATGGTGCTTCTGGGTCGGTATTTATAACCACCATTACTTTGGAGGAGTTTACACCTGCCAAATGCTGAATTGCTCCAGAAATTCCAATTGCAATATAAAGGTTAGGTGCTACTGCTTTTCCGGTTTGCCCAACATGCTCCTCATGTGGTCGCCAGCCAATATCAGCAACTGGTTTTGAACATGCAGTTGCAGCCCCAAGCAAATCAGCTAGTTCTTCAATCATACCCCAGTTTTCAGCTCCTTTCAGCCCTCTTCCTCCTGATACAATTATTTCTGCCTCCGCAAGACTAACCTTACCACTTGCTATTTCTTCTCCTTTTATATTTACATCTCCTTTTTGAGAACCTCCTATTTTTTCAATGCTACAATTCCCTCCACTTTCCACCAATCCGAATGCATTTGGTGCCAGGGTAAGAATTGCTTTATCTGTATTTATGATTGTTTTTTCAATGGCTTTCCCTGAGAAAGCTTTCCTGCTTACTTTCAAAGGAGAAGAGTTAGATGGCAGAGAAATTACATTAGAGACTATTCCGGCTTTTAGTTTTATAGCCAATCTTGGAGCAATCATTTTTGCGGTATTAGTGCCTGAAAAAATAATGAGATTCACATCTTTGGTATGTTCCGCAAAAAGATTGCTTGTCGCCTGACTATCCCCTTTGCTTACTCCGCTTGCTGAAAGTACTTTATTAGCACCATAATTTCCTAATTTACTTAATTCATCATCTGTTACTTCCCCAAAAGATAAAGCAACAACATCCGTTCTTAATAATTTTGCGCTCTCGCTTGCATAAGAAACTGCTTCAAATGTACTTTTTCTAAATTTTCCTTTCCAATTTTCTATATATACTAATACTGACATTTCTTTCCTGTTTTTAATTATATA
>CATMIT010000116.1 GCA_950069165.1 uncultured Flavobacteriales bacterium | reverse complement strand
TGCGCGCTTTGGCCGAACGCTTACGCGATACGATAAACGCCATACCAACAACAAGAGATGTTCGAATTTTACAAAGAATTGATCAACCTACCAAAGAGATAGATATTGATAGGGTAAAAGCAGCAGAATTAGGAGTAGAGCCTGTAGATGCTATTAAGAATTTAGTATCAGCTTTAAATTCTTCAACCACTTTTAACAAGGCCTTTTGGATTGATGAAAAAAATGGAAACCACTATTATGTTGGGGTTACCTATCCAGAGAGTGAAATTAATAAAGAGCATACTTTGGAAAATGTAATTGCTACTTCCAAATTTGGCAATCCTGTTCCTTATAAATTGTTTTCTCGAATCACTGAAACGACTCAGCCGGTGGAGATTAATCATCATAATTTAACTCGTGAATTTAATGTGTACGCCAATGTAGAAGGTGCAGATATTGGTAGTGTGTCTGACGATATTGCCTTAAGAATTGAAGCGTTTCGCAAGACTTTGCCTAAAGGATATGAAGTTAATTTTGAAGGGGAAGTTGCAGTAATGAAACGTTCCTTTGCCAATTTAGGATTGGGATTAATTTTGGCAATTCTATTTGCATTCCTCATCATAACTCCTCTTTTCCAATCCTTCCGTCAACCCCTAATTATCATATTAGCATTTCCATTAGGGCTTATTGGAATTGTCGCTTTAATGATGATAACCGGCACTAATTTGAGCATACAATCCATTATGGGAATCATCATGATGGTTGGGATTTCTGTTTCTTACGGGAATATTTTGATTGATAGAATAAACAACCTAATTAAAGAGGGCATGCAAAAAACAGATGCCATAATAAACGGAGCTTCTGACAGATTCCGTCCAGTATTAATGACAGCAACAACTACAGTGTTTGCTTTGTTACCAACTGCTATTGGTATTGGGGATACTGGAAGCGCTAATGTGCCACTAGCCATTGCCGTAATTGGAGGAACTATAACGGCAACTCTCTTAACTTTATACATCATTCCTATATTTTATTTAATGATCGCAAAAAATTAACATCATGAAGACTAAAATTTTATTGACCCTATTTTCTCTTGCAATACTTGCTTGTTCGGACGGAACACAACAACAAGATGAAAGTACCAGTTTAGCTGTTAAAATTCCAAATGTAAAAGTGGTCAACCCTGAACAAAGAAGCTTTACTTCTACTTTGCAAATCATTGGAAATGCAATGCCAAACAAACAAGTGAATATCCATGCTATGGAGGGTGGTTTTTTATCAGAATTAAAAAAAGACATTGGCGATAAAGTGAAAAAAGGAGATGTGTTAGCAGTACTTAATAATCCTGAATTAACAAGAGAGCTAGAGATAAATAAAGTTGCAAAACAAGTATCAGAAGCCAATTATTTACGCTTCAAAAAAGTGATTGCGAAAACTCCTGAACTAACCACTTTGCAAGAATTTGAAAAAGTAGAAGCCACTTATTTAATGGCAAATGCCAAATACAAAGCCACTACAAATAGAGATAGTTTATTGAGTATTAGGGCGCCATTTAGCGGAGTAATTACTGCAAGAAATGTGGAGTTGGGAGCACTTATTCAAAGTGGAATAAACAACAGCAATACTATTGCCCTTTTCGAGATAATGGATATGGAAATTATTCGTTTAACTGTTGCGCTCCCAGAAACAGAAGTAGATAATATCAGTAAAGGCATGCAAGCAAAAATTTCCTTTACCGAACTTCCGGGTCAGACATTTTCAGTTCATGTTTCTCGCCTAGCAAATGCTATTGATAATAGAACGAAAACCATGAAAGTACAACTAGATATTCCTAACCGAAATGGAAAAATAAAAGCGGGAATGTATGCTAATGTTGAAATTCAGTTGCAATCCACTGGCGATAAAATATCTTTGCCTAATGAGGCATTGATTGTAGTAAAAAGCGAGTTTTTTGTCTTGCAAGTAAAAGAAGGAATTGTTAAAAGAACGCTTATTAAAAAAGGATTGAGTAATATTTATTTTTTTGAAGTGCTTAGCAATGAAATTACTGAAAATTCAAAAATAATTATTGAAGGCAAAGCAATGGTAAAAGCAGGGATGCAAGTAAAAGCAGTTAACTAATGAAGAAGTTATTTTTTATAGGATTCTTATGCAGTGTGTTTGCTGTTCATGCGCAAGATACTTTGCTGTTATCGTATAATGATTTGGTGCAAATGATGCCTAGTCAGAATTTGCAAATTCAGAGCAATGAACTTAAATTTAAATTGGCCAAAGCATCATTTTATAAGAGTGTTGGGAAGGCGCTTCCTACATTGGGAATGGGTATAAAACGCTATGAACTCAGTGGATATACACAGAGCACTACTGGGGAATTTGTGGAAGTAGAGAAAAACAATGAGTGGAACGGAAAAAGTTTCCGGTTAAGTTGGGATTTGAGCGAATTGCTGTTTAATTCAGTAGCTGAAAAGAAAGGCGTAAAAGCCGCTTTTTACAATAAAGAGACTGGCAATATTGATGAGCAAATAAAGGTATATATTTCTTATTATCAAGTAGTAGCTAGCCAAGAGAAGGAAAAAGCAATTGCTTCATTTGTTAGTAAAAACACAGAAATTGTCGCTCAATTAAGGTTGCAAGTTTCGGCTGGTTTGCGTTTGCAATCCGAACTATTATTGGCGCAATCCAATTTGAATAATTTGAAAATAAAGTTGCTCCAACAGCAGCAAATTACTACTGAATTATCTCAGCAATTATTATCAACCCTTAATGTAGGGGGTAATTATATTTTGAAAACAGATTGTGATTTTTATGCCAATAACACAATCGCTATAAACGATTTTAATTTGGAAGAAAAACTAAATAATCGTTTTGAGTTGCAACAATTAAATAGTGAAGTTTCTGCAATGAAATGGAAAAAAAATAGGGTGTTTTATGGCTTACTGTTACCTCAGATTTCTTTCGGAATGAATGATGGATTGTTGGGACCTATTAATCAAGATGCATTTGGAAACCAAAATATAATGACTACAACACTAATGTGGAGTGTCCCTTTAGGGAATATTTTTCCTGCTGGAAATTATAAAACTGAGAGCAGTTTATACAAACTAAAAACCCTTGAAAAACAGCAATTGGAAAGACAGTGTATCAAAAGAATGTTAGAACCAAATGATATAGCAAAACCAGTATTATTTTTTGCATCTGATCAAAGTTCAGGATGCACTGCTCAAAACTACGTAGTTGACGGAGGTGTAGTGAACTGATGGCTAAAAAGAAAAAAATTGCATTTGGTAGACTTGATCTCATGCGTAATGATGAATTAAAAGGAAAACCTAAGATAAAAAT
>CATMIT010000115.1 GCA_950069165.1 uncultured Flavobacteriales bacterium | reverse complement strand
CAGAGGTTACTAAGTTTTTTCTAAAGCTGAATAACCTGACACCAGCAGAGAAGGCAGCAGAGAAGGCAGATTGGATATTGAGATTTCCACTAGATAAACTGAACTTTGAAGCTGATTCTACGAAAATGATGATGATGGTTCGTATTGGAGTAAAAGCATTTAATAATCAGGAGTATAATCAGGCGATTACCCTTTTTGAACATGCTAATAAATATAAGATAAGCCAGGAAATTACTGCAATGAGTACTTATTGGCTGGCCGATTCTTATTACAATATTGCTGCTTTTAGAAAATCTGCCGATTTGTATAATGAGTATCTTTCTATTTCTCTATCCTCTTCCTCTAATTTTACCCAATACAATTTAGGCTATGCTTATTTTAAGCTGAAAAATTACCAAAAAGCAAAAAATAGTTTTCGGAAGTTTACAAAATTAGCCAAGGATTCCATGCGATTGAATGACGCTTATCTTAGAACTGCCGATTGCTATTATATGTTAAGTGATTTTAGAATGGCAGAAAAAAATTATGAACTTGCTGCCAATTATGCTTTGTTCGATACCGATTACGCCATTTATAATCGCTCTGTTTGTTTGGGGCTTATTGGGAAAAGTTCTGACAAAGTAAAGCTGCTCCAACAATTGGAAGAAAATTACAAGCAATCCGCTTATTATGATGATGCTTTGCAAGATTTGGCAGTGCACTACAAAAATGCTAATCAAGCAGCATTAGCCATTGCTTATTACGATAAGTTGCTACTATTTGCAAATGATGATGAGCTGAAAGCAAAAGTGCATTTGAGCAAAGGGATGATACATTTTAACGCCAATAATATTGATGATGCCATTGCATCTTTCCTATTTGTCCTGAATGATTATGCTCAAACTACTTCCTTTAAGCAGGCGCTTGCTGGTTTACGAGCAACTTATGTTAGTATTGCCAAAGTAGATGAATATTTAAATATTGTAAATGCTTTGCCGCAAGTAAGTATAAGTCGAGCCGAGCAAGATTCCTTAACTTATAATACTGCTTTTATGAAATTCGCTGAAGGTGATCATGGAGTTGCAAAAACCACATTTCAGCAGTATATTACTAATTTTAGTAATGGTATTTTTTCAGTGGATGCCAATTATTACTTAGCTGAAAGTTGCGTCAAAGTAAAGGACACTATATGTGCTTTATCTTCTTTCAAAAAGGTAGTGGAAGCGAACAACAAACATTTAGAACCCTCTTTTTTGTATTTGGCAAGGCATTATTTCACCTTAAATGATTTTGAAAAGTCAAATAAGTATTACCAGAATATTGAGAAAATGGCCACTAATAACAGTGTAAAAAGAGAGGCCGTAATTCGCTTGATGATTGGATTTGAAACAAATAAAAATGAGCAGTCGATAAATTACGCTAATAAAGTTCTCGCCTTAGAAAAAATAGATAATAGCTTAAAAAGTAGAGCGTCTATAATTTTGGCTCGTGCTTATTTTGCGCATGGAAATTTCCAAAAGGCAGAGAAAACATTTTCTTTTCTTAGTGAAAATTCAACATCAAAGGTTGGAGCAGAGGCAACATATATGATAGCTTATCTCCAATTTTTGAATGATAGTTTGCAAAAATCGGAAACCATAATTTACCAATTGGCAAATGATTTTACGGCTGATTATTGGATTGCAAAGGGTTTTATATTGCTTGCAGATATTTACCTACAAAATGGAAATAATTTTCAGGCAAAAGCTACTCTACAATCTATTATTGAAAATTATGAGGGAGAGGAATTACTTATCATTGCCCGAAAGAAGTTTGAACAAATTTTGGAAATAGAGATTTCTAGCACTACATTGGTGCAAGAGACAGAAACTTATATTAATATTTTTGATGATGAAATTAATTATGAGATACTTTTTCAGGAAGAAATGGATACAACCGAAATTCCAAAAATTATAGAAAATGAAGAATAAAATCTTTTTAATTAGCATGTGTTTGCTTTTTGTTTCTAATGTAAAAGCGCAAGATATAAAAGCCACAGAAGTAAGGGTAACCGAGCAATTTGTGCCGAGCGTGCCTGAGGCAAGCAAGTTAAACGAGCAAGCCACTTTTTCAGATACAATAAAAGTAGATAAAAGCCAAAAATATACTGTTTCCGAGCACAACTTAAAAGCCGATTATAAAACGCGCCCACTAAAAGCTGCAAAACTAAAAGCAGAAACAATTTCAAAATTGTATGGAACAAAAATATCTATTGGGACTGGTTTTAGAGTTGGGAGTAAGATATCAATTGCTCACAATAGCGATCGTTCCCAAACATTAAACTATGGCGTGCTGTTTAATCATTTTAATAATAATGTAAAGATTGAGGATAAAATTGCGGGAATAAGTAATAATAATTTACATGCATATTTTAAAAAAATCAAAAAGGATAAAATTTACATTGCAAATTTAGATTATGAAAGAGTTGGTGTTTATACTTATGGAAATGGTACAACAGACAAGAAAAATTATGACAATTCAATATCAAAAAATAATCCATTCTACAACCGTTTCGCATACACCAAATTTTCTGTTTCTACAATTAGCCTAGAAAATGCTTCTAATAAAACGATTCGTAATCTTAATTTCTTTGTTTCTGATTTGAATGAAATGTCAGAAAATCAAATTCATTTAAGTGCTGATTTTAGTAAAACAATAAATGGTTTTCCTTTTAATTTGGAAGTAGAACTAAATGATTACATCAATTACAGCAGAGCAGAAACTGCTTTTGGCAGAGAAAAAATGAATGTAAAATCCTTTCATTTTTCTCCATCTGTTTCTCTTACTAAATTTGGAATGGATTTTGATTTTGGCTTGGAATTGCATTACCTCTCGGATGACACCCCATTTGAAATATTTCCACAAA
This sequence comes from uncultured Flavobacteriales bacterium, assembly GCA_950069165.1. Lineage (GTDB taxonomy): Bacteria > Bacteroidota > Bacteroidia > Flavobacteriales > BACL11 > DUAL01. The sequence goes on along the minus strand of CATMIT010000115.1, from coordinate 559 downwards.
TTAAAGCTACAAAAGAGCTAGTAAAAGATGTGTTGTTAGTTTATGGTGGAATTCGCCATAGCGAGCAAAGACACACCATTAAATCTATTTCTGATGAAAATCCTTACATACATTCTTACGGTACAAACCAAAGCATTATTGGTAATGGAGAAAATCTTTTTGGAAATGCTCTTATGCAAGATTTAAGAACAACAGATACAGATGAATTGTTTTTAGGTATGCGAAATGTATTGGGTAAAGATGAAGTTTTTAATGGCAGTATTGCTTACGGAATTGTAAATAACTTTACCTATTTTGACTTGTTGGATAATGTTGCATACAACAGATTTAAGGTGTATTATATAGATGTGTGGCAATTACATGCTAATCTTAACTATGATAAAAAAATCAATAATATTATTTCAATAAATGCAAATGCTGATTATTATAATTGGAATAAGGAAGTTTATCATAAACCAAATTTTACAGCAAATTTAATTGCTCCAATAAATTTAAGAGATAAAATAAAGGTTGCTCCATCATTAAGTTATATTAGTGGACGACTTTCAAGGCAAGAGTT
>CATMIT010000114.1 GCA_950069165.1 uncultured Flavobacteriales bacterium | reverse complement strand
CAAAACATGCCAGTTGTTTTTAATGTCCTTTTTATGTATCTCCACCTCAGCCGAGCCATATTCCAAATCGTATTTGTATTTGAGTGTTTCTCCTGGTAATTTGCCCACTTTTCGGATTGGAACAAACGGAATTCCCATTTTATTGGCTAGTAGAAATCCAAATAAAAAACCCCTACTTTCAATACCAACAATGGCATCCAATTTTATTCCATATAACTGATTGATGAAGGCATCAATGATACCATTCGTTAACTGGGCATCCATCAATAAAGGAGTGATGTCTTTAAAGTTTATTCCCTCTTTTGGGAAGTTTGGTACTTCCCTAATTGCTTTGTCTAATCTTTCGCTAATCATCTACTTTTAAATAGGGTGCAATTTTACGAAATAATTCTCGGCTTATTGGTTTTATTTTCTGAATGTCTTTTACGCTAGAAAAATCCCCATGCTGATTTCTGAAATTCACTATCATTTTGGCTTGTTTGTAATTAAGGTAGGGATGATTTCTTAAAATTTCAATGCTTACTTTGTTGATATTTATCTTCCTTATATAAAAGGTGTCGATTATCGTTTGTTTTTGTAATTTTTCTACATCTAATTTTTCCAAGCCCCAAATTTCAGCAAATTGACTAAAAGAAAGAAAACCACCCAATTCATCACGATAGTTTATAATTTGTTTGGCGTAAAAAGGACCTATTCCTTTTATGGAAATAAGAGTTAAGCTATCGGCTTTATTGAGTTCAATAATTTTGTTTGTAATTTTTGGTTGGTGATTTATAGTAGCTGGTTTTTTGGTTTTGGGAATTGATACATAATCTTTTATAGTATTATAAAAATCATCACCAATAGCATAGCAACTTTGTAAATCCTCTTTTTTCTTAAAATAGCCACCACTTTTTTGGTAATTCCTCAGTACTTTTAACTTGCCTTCTGGCAACCCTAATGCAATCCATCCCTGATCATCTAGTGTATTAGGGTTAAAATAGAAAAGAGAAACTTCTTTAACAACTTCTTTACTTTCCTTAATATAGTCCAATTCAACAATTGCTTTTTTAAAGTCAGAAAAATCGGTTTGCTGTTTGGGTTTCAATAAATACGAAAACTGATAAAACACCACCAAAACAAGCAATACAAAAGAAAGGAGCAAAATTCCGTTTCGCTCCTTTTTATTAAATGTAAAATAGTTTTTTAGTTCTCGCTTCACTATTATTTACTAATAGCTTTTAAATATCTGGCAAGCTCTTTTTTAACTTCTGGGAACAAGAAGAATAAGCCAACCATATTCGGAAATATCATTGCAAAAATCATAGCATCAGAGAAATCCCAAATAGATTTCATACTTGCTGCAGCTCCAATTACAATAAAAATTAAAAATAATATTTTATAAATCATATCCGCTAATTTCCCTCTACCAAAAATAAATTTCCAAGATTGAAGCCCATAATAGGACCAAGAAATCATTGTTGAAACTGCAAATAAAACAACCGCTATTGTAAGGAATATTCCAGAAAAAGGAATGAACTGAGCAAATGCTTTTGAGGTAATCCCTGCCCCCTCATAAGCCACTCCATCAATAAATACTGAACCTGAGCCATCACCACCATACTCAAAATATCCTCCAAAATTAAAGATAATAATTACCAGAGCAGTCATAGTACAAATTACAACTGTATCAATAAAAGGTTCTAATAAAGACACTAATCCTTCAGAGGCTGAATATTTTGTTTTCACAGCAGAGTGCGCAATTGAAGCAGAACCTGCACCCGCTTCATTTGAGAAAGCAGCTCGTTTAAATCCTACCAACAAAACACCAATTACACTACCAACCCCAATAGCTGTTGGATTAAAGGCTTCCCTCATAATCAAACTAAAAGCGTCATCAATCAATGAAAAATTACTGAGTATAATATAAAGACATGCCATTAAATACATAATCGCCATAAAGGGAACAATCTTTTCAGTAACGGAAGCAATTCTTTTAATTCCTCCAATAATAATGATTCCAACAAACAAAGCCAAAACACATCCTATTAAAGCTCCGGCAGCATTACTTTCTAATCCTAATAAATCTTTTAGTACAATTGTTGCTTGATTGGATTGAGCTGCATTTCCTCCTCCAAAAGAACCACCGATACAAAATAAAGCAAATAAAAATGCTCCAATTTTTCCAAGATTTTTATAGCCTCTTTTCGCTAATCCTTTACTTATATAGTACATGGGGCCTCCGTATACTGTTCCGTCCTCACCAATATCTCTGTATTGAACACCTAAAGTACATTCAACAAATTTGGTTGACATCCCAAGAAACCCACATATAATCATCCAAAATGTAGCACCAGGACCGCCTAAGGCTATTGCTAATGCTACTCCAGCAATATTTCCATTTCCAACAGTGCCTGAAACTGCAGTAGCTAGTGCCTGAAAATGAGAAACCTCTCCCTCCTTACTTTCGTCTTTTATGGTATCTTTTATATCTCCATCTATTTCTAAATCCTTATTTGCAGAGCTATGAGAATCGACATGATCATACTTTCCACTTACCACATTTATTGCAGTTTTAAAATATCTGATGTTTGGAAACCGGAAATAGATAGTGAAAAATACTGCACTAAAAACCAGTAAAATTAGTACAAATGGTATTCCAAAAACTTCAAAGAAAATGAGTTGACTGAAAAAATCAGAAATGGGTTGAAAGGCATTATCAATTTTTTTATCTATTCCTTCCGCCTTTATTATTGATGGAAGTAAAATGCTCAGTGTAAAAATTATTTTCTTCATTCTGTTTTTTATTATTTAGTTATTAATTTACTTTAATTGCTTGTCTATTATTATTAAACACTCTTCAAAGCTATGTGGATTATAACCCAAAATTTTTCTGGATTTATCTAAAATAAAACCTGTTTTGGGTGGTCTTCCGGCCGTTTGATTTAAAGTTGCTGTACTAATTTTATTCAAGTTTTTGGTGTCATTTCCATAGTGGTTGGCTATTCGCTCCACTATTTCATAAATACTCATAATGTCCTTTCCTGAGGCATTAAAAATACCATAGGCTTTTTTATTGGCCGCTAATATACAAGCATCTGCCAAATCCTCAGCCAAAGTTGGCGCACGGAATTGGTCATCTATTATATTAAGGGGATCTCCTTTTTCCAAAGCACCCTTTGCCCAAAGCACAATATTGCTTTTGCTTAAATTCTCCCCTACGCCAAATACAATTATAGTGCGTAAAATTGTCCAATTGCAATTGCTTTTCTTTACTATATTTTCTGATTTTAATTTAGAAAGTCCGTAATAGGAAATTGGATTAGGTTCATCCTCTTCTGTGTATGGCCCATCTTCCCCATCAAAAATAAAATCGGTTGAAATATGAATAAGATGCGAATCAATCTTTTCACAAGCATCTACCAAATACCGAACTGCATTTACATTTAAATCATCACAGGCCTCCTTTT
>CATMIT010000113.1 GCA_950069165.1 uncultured Flavobacteriales bacterium | reverse complement strand
TCGGCAACTGCCTCAGCAGTAAGTCCCATGTTCCAGTACCAATCTGAATTGTCCTTTGCTACATCATAATTTGGAATAATTCTCCAGCCCCCAAATGGGATAGGAGACATACACTCTACACCTCCTGCAATGATACATTCTGCCATTCCACTTTGTATTTTTGCATTAGCAATAGCAATTGTTTCTAGTCCTGAAGAACAATACCTGTTTACGGTCATTCCCGGAACTTTTATGGTATCTAATCCCATTAAGGAAATCATACGCCCAATATTTAATCCTTGTTCTGCTTCAGGAGTTGCATTTCCGCAAATTACATCATCAATTTTATCTTTATCTAATTCAGGGACGGAGGCTACTAAATATTTAATTACATCAGCTGCCAAATCATCAGGGCGAGTAAATTTAAAAACTCCTTTTCCTGATTTTCCTACTGCCGATCTGTATCCTGTTACTATATATGCTGTATTCATAATTTTAATTTCTTAATGGTTTCCCTTTCTTTAACATGTGTTCTATTCTTTCTAACGTTTTTCTTTCTCCACAAAGGGATAAGAAGGCTTCTCTTTCTAAGTCCAATAAATATTGCTCAGAAACTAAAGTGGGAGTAGATAAATCTCCACCACAAATTGCATATGCTAATTTTTCGGACATTAGTTTTTCATGTGCTGTAATGTATCCTGCTGCATGCATGGAATGTGCACCCACCAAAAACATTCCTAGTCCTTCTTTACCTAAAACTTTTATTTTTTCAGGAGTTGGTTTTGTGTACCCTTGGTTTGCTAAGTTTAGTGCTGCTGCTTTTGCATCTGTAATTAGATTGTTGAATCCAATAGTTACCTTATCTCTGTTTTTTAAGAGTAAGTCTAACTCCAATGCTTCTTGTGCTGAGGTGGCAACCTTTGCCATACCAATATTTAAGTATCTTTCTTTTAATGTTGGTAGTTGTATGTCTCCTGAAAAGTAAGCTTGTGATGCTCTTCTTGCCATTTCTTTTGTTCCACCACCTCCAGGGATAACGCCAACTCCCATTTCAACTAAACCAATATAAGTTTCTGCTGAAGCTTGTACATGGTCGGCATGTAATGCAATTTCACAACCACCACCTAAAGTCATTCCGTGAGTGGCTACTACAACAGGAACAGAAGAGTAGCGGATTCTGCCAGTTGTATTTTGGAAAGCACGAATTGCAAAGTCAATTTCTTCATATTCTTGCTCAATTGCCATCATGAATATCATAGCGATATTTGCTCCAACTGAAAAATTTGTTCCTTGGTTGGCAATTACTAATCCTTTGTGGTTTTTTTCTGCAATCTCAATGGATTTTTGAATTCCTTCTAACACCTCTCCTCCGATAGAATTCATTTTTGTTCTCCATTCCAAGTTTACAATTCCATCACCAATATCAGTAAGGTTACATCCTGAATTACTCCAAATTGTATTGTTCTCCCGAATGTGATCTAACACAATAAAGTTCTCCATTCCAGCAACTTTCTCTTTTGCTTTTGTAGGGATGTTGTAGTAATTTAAAGTTCCATTTTCAGTAGAGTAAAAAGAAGTAGTTCCTGATTTTACCATATCATACACCCAGTCAGCAGCTTTGCATCCTGCCTCTTCCATTTTCTCTACTGTTTTTTCAACATCTAACGCATCCCACATTTGGAATGGACCAACTTCCCAACCAAAACCAGCACAAAGTGCTCTGTCAATTTTGTAAAGGTCGTCAGTTATTTCAGGAATTCTGTGCGATACATAAGCAAAGGAAGAGTAGAATGATTTGCGGTAAAATTCTCCTGCTTTGTCTTTTCCTTTTACAAGAATTTTCAATCGTTTTAATAAATCATCTTCTTGTTTTGCGGCTGCAATGGTTGCGAATTTAGCTCTTTGTTTCGGAGCGTATTCTAAGGTGTTGAGGTTTAGTGCTTCAATTACTCTTTTTCCGTTTGCGTCTTTCAATTTTTTGTAGAACCCTTGCTTTGTTTTATCTCCTAACCATTTGTTTTCACTCATCTTGCTAATGAAATCCGGTAATTTAAAATTACTTCTCATTTCATCATCAGGACAGTTTTCATACACCCCATTTGCAACATGAATAAGGGTATCCAATCCTACTAAATCGCAAGTACGGAAAGTTGCCGATTTTGGACGACCAATAATTGGTCCACTTAAAGAGTCCACTTCCTCCACTGTTAAATCTAACTCATCAACTAAATGAAAAAGAGACATTATATTAGCAACTCCAATTCTGTTGGCAATAAATGCAGGAGTATCTTTACAGAGTACCATGTCCTTTCCAAGGAATTTATCTCCATAATTCATTAGGAAGTCAGTAACTTCAGTATTTGTTTTTGTTGTTGGAATAATTTCCAATAACTTCAAATACCTTGGAGGGTTGAAAAAGTGGGTTCCACAGAAATGAGCTTTAAAGTCATCACCTCTACCATCAATCATACTTTCAATAGGAATTCCTGAAGTGTTGGAAGAAATTAAAGTCCCTTCTTTCCTGAATTTTTCTATTTTTTCAAAAACTTGTTTTTTAATATCAAGTCGTTCTACAACTACTTCAATAATCCAATCAACCTCTGCAATTTTGCACAAATCATCATCCAGATTTCCTGTAGTAATTCTGCTTACAAACTCCTTACTATAAATAGGAGAGGGCTTACTTTTTAATGTGCTTTTTAGGGCGTCATTTACAAGAGAGTTTCTAATTGTGTTATCTTTTAATTGTTCTTCTGTTAAATCAAAAGGAACAATATCTAAGAGTAAAACTTTCACTCCAATATTTGCAAAATGACAAGCAATTCGCGATCCCATAATTCCAGAACCAATTACTGCTACTCTGTTGATGTGTCTATTTTGTTTCATCTATAATTTTATTTATTTTTTTCAGGATAGCAAAAAAGGTATCCATTTCTTCTTGTTCAAAATGTGACTGAATAGTTTCATTAAATTCTATCACGACCCCTTTGGCTACTTCTCTCCAATCCATTCCTAGTGGTGTTAAATGGATGACTGCTTTTCTCTTGTCTTCTGGGTCAGGCCTTCTCTCAATAACGCCTGCTTCTTCTAATTTATTAAGGGAACGCGAAAGGGAGGTTGCTTCCATTCCCATACTTGGCCCTAATTGTGTGGAGGGGGTTCCTTCAGTTATGTCAATATTGAGGATTATCATCCCCAATGCCATGCTAGCCATGTATTCGGTAGCAGTTCGGTTGTACATTTTAGTAATGTTATACCAAGTTTTTCGGATGTTGTAATCAATGGTTTCTTCTGGCTCCATATTTTAATTATTTAGTTCACGAAAGTATAAAAATATACTATGCACGCATAGTAAATAGCGTAAAAGTTAATTCTTGATGAGTAATTGCTTTGGAAAAATGTACACCCCAATTGGGGGAACTTGGCTTATTTAAGTGGTGGTTATGCTAAGTTTGTTCTGAAACAAAAATAAAATAACTAGTTGTATTGGTAAATATTATGCGTGCATACTAAACTATGAAAAAAAGTGTACTTTTATCAAAACGAATTAAGACTATC
>CATMIT010000112.1 GCA_950069165.1 uncultured Flavobacteriales bacterium | reverse complement strand
TGAGAGGGGCTTGTTTTTACAACAAAATTCGCCGATGATGTCGGGGTACAACGCATTTATGGCTCTCGATATGAAATTTAGACTGAATACACTTCCTCTTTTTACACTGGCTCTTGTCCTTGGCGGATGTTCCTATTGGGTTACCGAACCCGAAGTCTCCGGCGATGCCGAGCAGATTGATTTAACACAACAACAGCGTGTCGTGCCGTCACGAGACATAGGACAGGTGGTCTATGAGAGCTCTAACGGGAGCGTCCAGTTGTTCAGCCTTGATAACGATGCGGGGTTTAATCCTGATTACAAGATGCCCGAACAACAGCCTGCACAGCAGTGGAGGAGTGAAGGCCCTTTTATTAATGGCTCTCTGACGCCCTTAAGTTCAGAGGACCCAAGCGTAGAAATTTACGGTTTTGATGATGTCGTTTATGCCGAGCCTGCAGCGGCCAAAGCGCCGGCGGTGAAAAAGCCGCAATATGAAGGGCAGGGGCAAGATACGGTTGTTGTGGGGCCAGATGAAACCAACATAACTATATTTAATAAGATTCTTTCAGGAAATCTAGATTTGGAAACGGCAAAACTTTCTTTTAATATCAAAAATTATTTGGGGGCCGATTTACAAATCAAATTTGATCAATTGAGTACCTACAACTCCACCACAAATACTACTGTTTCGGCAGGTTTTAATTTTTTATCTCAATTTTTTACTATTCCAAGAGCTACCGAAATGACTGGCGCAATTCCAATTATTCCTTCAATTACTGATATAGAATTAGATGCCGAAAGTATGCTTGAGATACTTCCCAATAAATTTAAATCAGAAATGAACATCTATATAAATCCTGGTGTAACTGGATCTACTGCTGATTTTCTATATCCAGCATACACCATTAATGCAACTTTAAATTTGGAAATTCCATTGTCAATCATTGCAAATAATCTGACATTAGTTGAAACAAATGAAGTAGAAATAACACAAAATGAAGAAGTAGAAATTGAAAAACTCTATTTAAGCATTAAAAATGGCATTCCTTTAGATGCCACTATCAATGTTATGTTATATGATGAATTTGATAATTTGATTGATACGCTTTTTAATAATGCTAATATTCTTTCTGCAAAAGTGGATGAAAATAATCTGGTAACCCAGAGCACCGCTTCCACCCTTTCTGCTAGCTACAACAACAATGGAAAAATAAGAAAAGTAATCACGGTTGCTAAGTTTAATACCGTTTCTAGCGGTAGTTTTGTTAAAATTTATAGCGATTACAAAATGGATATTACATTGAGTGCAAAACTTAGAAAAACCATAGGAAATTGAAAAAACTAATTTACCCCTTACTTGTTTTTATTTTCCCTGTATTTTCCCATGCATCAGACACAACTCTTACCAACGATAGCATAAGTTGGAAAAGTGAAATCAGTTTAGAATCCAATAGTTTGAATATGGATTTTGCAAACAGAATGTTATTTGGAGGATACATAAATGAAAGCCAAAAGAATAGTTGGATTTCAAAATTGGATGACAATAACACCATTTTTTCTGAAGTTTCCAACACATTGAGTTTTCATAGAAATTTTGGCGATAATTCCTTTTTCTTTTCTATTGCCGATAGAAACTTAGCAAAAATGTCATTTACTAAGGATTTGATGAAAGTTGCTCTTTTTGGGAATTATAAATACCAAGGAGATACTTTACATTTTGATAAAACAAATTTTACTTTAGATAGGTTTCAGCAAATAAAGTTAGGTTATGGAAAGATATTCAAGATTCAAGAGAATAGCTTAACAATTAGCACAGCTGTTTCCTATCTAAATGGAAATCATCATCTTTCTTTTACTGCAGAAAATGCTTCATTTTATACTGCACCTTTTGGTAGTAGCAATTATCTTAATTATGATATGAATGCCTTTGCAACTGATACGGCTAATTTCAAGTATTTTCAAAATAATGGAAATGGATTTGCTTTTGATTTTGCAATCAACTTTGAAAGTAAAAATAAAAAATACACTCTTTACTTAACGGATTTGGGCTATATCAATTGGAAAGAAAGCGCATTAAAATACAATACAGATACCTCCTTTTCTTTTAGTGGATTTGAAATTGAAAATCTATTAGACTTTAACGACTCCATTCTAGAAGCAGAATCCGATAAATATTTGGAAGATATTTATATTAAAGCGAGAAAAGGAACTGTAAAATCATATATCCCAGCTAATTTTGGCTTCAAAATGGAGACACCACTAAATGATTTGTATTTTAGTAAGTATATTGTTGGTTTTAACTTAAAATGGCAACCCAATCAGGATAATAAACTTCTTTCATTTGAAAAGGTGTTACAAGGTTTTTATGAATCTGGCTATTCTCCATATTTTTATTTAAAAACTTTTACTCAAACCAAAAACGCCTTATTAATACCACAAATTTCAATTGGTGGTTATTCGCAAAAATTAAGTTTTGGAATCACTACTCAATTTGGAAATAAAATACCTATTCGAATAGGAATCCAGCATTTAGAAAGTATTTTTAAAGGAAAAGAAAGTAATTCGTTAAGTGTCTATTTGCAGACAGGTATGAAATTCTAAAAATATTGTTAGTAAAAATCAATAAAATACAACATCCAAGAAGTGGAAATTTCTTTTTAATGGCTGGACCTTGTGCTATTGAGGGGGAAGCAATGGCCATGGAAATTGCCGAGAAAATACTTGCAATAACCAACAAACTGGAAATCCCATTCATCTTTAAAGGAAGTTATAGGAAAGCAAACAGAAGCCGCTTAGATTCCTTTACAGGAATTGGAGATAGGCAAGCACTTGAAATCCTAAAGAAAGTAGGCGAACGCTTTAATATCCCTACTGTAACTGATATACATAGCCCTGAGGAAGCCGCTATTGCTGCGCAATATGTTGATGTACTACAGATTCCTGCATTTTTGTGTAGACAAACTGAACTATTAGTGGCAGCAGCCAATACAGGAAAAGTAGTAAATATCAAAAAAGGACAATTCCTTTCTCCTGAAAGTATGGAGTATGCAGTAAACAAGGTAAAGGAAAGTGGTAATAATACTGTAATGCTTACCGATAGAGGAACTATGTTTGGATACCAAGATATAGTAGTTGATTTTAGAGGGATTCCTATTATGAAAAAATTTGGTGTTCCTGTTATTTTAGATATTACACATTCCTTGCAAACACCTAACCAAAATAGTGGTGTAACTGGTGGCAAGCCTGAAATGATAGAGACTATTGCTAAAGCAGGAATTGCAGCTGGGGTTGATGGTATATTTTTAGAAACACACCCTAATCCTAAAAATGCAAAATCAGATGGAGCAAATATGCTCGAGCTAGATCAATTAGAAGAACTTCTTGTCAAACTAATAAAGATACAAGAAGCCACTAGATAAAAAATGAAAAAACTACTACTTATATTACTTTGCTTGCCTATGATTGGCTTTGGGCAAGAAAAAACAATTTGAATCTTTTAATTCAAAAGACACTTATCCTAAATTAGTATATCAATCATACACAGAGTTTGATGAAACTTATTATTTGGCTTTTTT
>CATMIT010000111.1 GCA_950069165.1 uncultured Flavobacteriales bacterium | reverse complement strand
GAGTAGTAGAATATGTAGATGCTTGTAAAATTACGGTTCGATACAATTATACTCCTGACGAACAACTTTTGGTTTTTGATGAGGATATAAAAACTTATGAGCTTACTAAATTCAAAAAAACAAATCAAAGTACTTGTATGAATATCAAACCTATTGTAAAAATAGGGGATAAAGTAAAAAAAGGACAAGTACTTTGTGAAGGATATGCTACTCAAAATGGAGAACTAGCACTTGGAAGAAACTTGAAAGTAGTATTTATGCCCTGGAAAGGATACAATTTTGAGGATGCTATTGTTCTTTCAGAAAGAATTGTTCGTGAAGATTTATTTACTTCACTGCATATTGAAGAACATAGTGTTTCTGTAAGGGAAACAAAAAGAGGGGTGGAAGAACTTACAGCCGATATTCCGAATGTAAGTGAAGAAGCTACAAAAGATTTGGATGAATATGGTATGATTAGAATAGGTGCTAAGATTAAAGCGGGCGATATTCTTATTGGAAAGATTACACCAAAAGGAGAGTCCGATCCTACTCCTGAAGAAAAATTATTAAAAGCCATTTTTGGTGAAAAAGCGGGGGATGTAAAAGATGCTTCTCTAAAAGCCAAACCATCCTATGAAGGAGTGGTTATTAATAAAACATTATTCTCAAAATCAGTTAAAGATAAAAGATTAGTTGCACAAGATAAAGATGAAATAGATGTGCTAGAGGTAGAATTTCAAAAGAAAACTGCTAAATTGAAAAAAGTACTAATTGATAAATTATATACATTGATTGGCGGAAAAGCTTCACAAGGGGTAACGAATGTGTTAGGTGAAACGATTATTCCAAAAAGCACAAAGTTTACGCAAAAACTACTTCATGAAGTTGATTTTTTAACAGTAGACACCAAAAAATGGACTACTAACATTAAGCATAATCAAATAGTAAATCAAATTCTGCTTGGGTATATCAAAAAGTATAATGAGATTTTTGGCCTTCACAAAAGAAATAAATTTGCCATTACTGTTGGGGATGAACTACCAAAAGGTGTTCTGCAATTAGCCAAGGTTTTTGTAGCGAAAAAACGAAAAGTAAAAGTAGGAGATAAATTAGCAGGACGACATGGAAACAAGGGTATTGTGGCTAAAATTGTAAGAGATGAAGATATGCCATTTTTGGAAGATGGAACCCCAGTTGATATTGTATTAAATCCTTTGGGTGTGCCTTCAAGGATGAACCTTGGTCAGATTTACGAAACCATTTTAGGTTGGGCTGGTCAGAAATTAGATAAAAGGTATTTTACTCCTGTTTTTGATGGCGCTAGTATTGAGGACATTAATAAAGAAATGAAAGAAGCTGGATTACCAGCTTATGGAGAAACTTATTTGTATGATGGTGGAACTGGAGAGAAATTCGATCAACCAGCAACAGTGGGAATAATCTACATACTAAAACTAGGACACTTAATTGATGATAAAATGCATGCTCGTTCTATTGGTCCTTATTCCCTTATTACACAGCAACCACTTGGGGGTAAAGCGCAATTCGGTGGACAAAGATTGGGTGAGATGGAGGTTTGGGCATTAGAGGGTTATGGTGCTTCCAACATTTTACAAGAAATGCTGACCTTAAAATCGGATGATGTAATAGGAAGAGCAAAAGCTTATGAAGCCATTGTAAAAGGAAATCCTTTACCAAAAGCAGGAATTCCAGAATCATTCAATGTATTGTTACATGAGCTTAGCGGATTAGGATTAAAAGTATCTTTTGAATAAAAATATTTAATAAAATTATGCCAATAATTAAAGATAAAAGACAACACAAAGATTTTTCACACCTAAAAATCAGTTTAGCTTCTCCGGAAGATATATTAGGAAGATCATCTGGTGAGGTGTTAAAACCAGAAACCATAAATTATAGAACATATAAGCCAGAAAGAGATGGGCTTTTTTGCGAAAGAATTTTTGGACCAGTAAAGGATTTTGAATGCCATTGTGGTAAATATAAAAGAATCCGTTACAGAGGAATTGTTTGTGATAGATGTGGGGTGGAAGTAACCGAGAAAAAGGTAAGAAGAGAAAGAGTTGGGCACATCAAATTGGTTGTTCCGGTAGCTCATATTTGGTATTTCAGAACGCTACCTAATAAAATAGGATATCTTTTAGGGCTTCCAACCAAAAAGATGGACATGATTATCTATTATGAAAGATATGTTGTGATTCAAGCAGGAGTTGGCGGGCTAAATGAAGAAGGAGATCCAATTAAGGATAATGATTTTATTTCTGAGGAAGAATATTTAAATATATTAGATGCACTCCCAACAGAAAATCAGTATTTGCCTGATGAAGATCCAAATAAATTTATTGCTAAAATGGGTGCAGAAGCAATTGCTGATTTACTTGCACGAATTGACATGGATGCCTTGTCGTTCGAGTTAAGAGATAAGGCAAATACGGAAACTTCTCAGCAAAGAAAAACTGAAGCACTTAAAAGATTGCAAGTAGTAGAGGCCTTTCGTGAGGCGAATCAGCATACCGAAAATAAACCAGAGTGGATGATAATAAAAGTTGTTCCTGTTACTCCACCTGAGTTGCGTCCACTTGTCCCACTAGATGGAGGAAGGTTTGCAACTTCTGATTTGAATGATTTATATAGAAGAGTTATTATCCGAAATAACAGATTGAAACGATTGATGGAAATCAATGCTCCTGAAGTAATTTTAAGAAATGAAAAAAGGATGTTGCAAGAATCTGTAGATGCACTTTTTGATAATTCCAGAAAATCATCTGCTGTAAAAACAGATGGAAACAGGGCACTGAAATCATTATCGGATAACTTGAAAGGAAAGCAAGGTAGATTCCGTCAAAATCTTTTAGGAAAAAGAGTAGATTATTCTGCTCGTTCGGTAATTATTGTTGGTCCTAGTTTAAAACTACATGAATGTGGTTTGCCAAAAGAAATGGTTGCAGAGCTATACAAACCATTTATTGTTCGAAAACTGATTGAAAGAGGAATTGTAAAAACAGTAAAATCTGCCAAAAAGATTATTGATGCTAGAGAACCAGTAGTTTGGGATATTTTAGAAAATGTAATGAAAGGACATCCTGTACTTTTAAATAGGGCTCCAACTCTTCACCGATTGGGTATTCAGGCCTTTCAGCCAAAAATGATTGAAGGAAAAGCTATTCAGTTGCATCCACTTGTATGTACTGCATTTAATGCCGATTTTGATGGGGATCAAATGGCGGTTCATTTACCACTTGGTACGGCTGCTATTTTGGAAGCACAAATTTTAATGTTGGCTTCTCATAATATCCTAAATCCTGCAAATGGAGCTCCAATTACAGTTCCTTCACAAGACATGGTGCTTGGACTTTATTATATGACAAAGCAAAAAGTAACTGCAGATCAGGTAAAAAATGAAAAAGGAAAAGTAATAGAAAAGGCGGTTACCGTTAAAGGAGAAGGAATGACTTTTTATTCTGCTGAGGAAGTGAATATTGCTTACAATGAAAAAATTGTAGCACTTCATGCCATGATAAAAGTGCGTGTAAAAGATGAAAAAGGAAAAGATTATCTCTTAGAAACTTCAGTAGGTAGAGTATTATTTAATGAATTTGTTCCTGAAGAGATTGGTTTTATCAATGAGTTGCTTACTAAAAAAGCATTAAGAAATATCATTGGAGATATTCTTAGTAAATGTGGGGTTTCTAAAACAGTAAAATTCTTGGATAATATTAAAGATATTGGTTTTCAAATGGCTTTTAAAGGTGGCCTTTCTTTTAATTTAGGGGATGTAGTTGTTCCGCCAGAGAAAAAACAAATGGTAAAAGATGCTTATGAAAAAGTAGATGAGGTGTTTTCTCACTATAATTTAGGTGTAATTACCAATAACGAAAGATATAATCAGGTAATTGATATTTGGACTAATACAA
>CATMIT010000110.1 GCA_950069165.1 uncultured Flavobacteriales bacterium | reverse complement strand
ATGCAAATGGTATGGCGTATGATATTTCGGCTTCTACACAAGCTGCAAGAGCAGATTCCCTTACTTCTAGAGTTATTGATTTGTCAGTAGTGGATTCTGCTTACTTGCTTTTTTATTATCAGGCAGAGGGTTTAGGCGATAATCCACAGCCAGAGTATTCTTTGGTGTTAGAGTTTTCGATAGGAGTAGACACAATAGGGTTTCCTATTTGGAAACACATTTGGTCTGTTGCTGGACAAACAACTCAAGAATTTCAAAGAGTTGAAGTAAATATTAAAGGAACTAATTATTTACATACGGGCTTTCGTTTTCGTTTTAGAAATTACGCCACACTTTCTGGAAATTACGACCATTGGCATATTGATTATGTAAAGGTAGATACATATTCTGCTGGGCAAATTCCAGAGCTAAATGATGTGTCTTTTGTGTATGAAAATCCACAACTTTTAAAGCGATACCGAGAAATGCCTTGGGTGCAATACCAAGAGAATACAGCAGGAGAATTAAGGGATACTTTGAATATCATTTTGCGTAATAATAATGCTGGATTTAGTGTGGATTATCAGTATAATGTATTTGAAAATAATACTCTTGTTGAGCACTATCCTTATTTGGGAACCCTTAACTCAACCAGGAATGTTCAAGTAAGCGTTTATGATTCTTCTATTGGAAATTTTAACTTTGTTCAACCCCCTGTTTTTTTAAGCGATACTATCTTTAAATCAACTACAACCGATAGCACTACTTTCCTTTTCAAAAATGTAATTAAAACTACTCCAACGGATAATAAAAATAACGATACACTCACCCATTTTCAAAAGTTTAATTCCCATTTTTCTTATGATGATGGAGTAGCGGAATTTGCTTACGGCATAAATGTGCAGGGGGCAAAAATGGCTTATCAATTTCATTTGAATAAAGCAGATAGTTTGCGCATTATCCAAATTTACTTTGCACCAATGCAAAATAATGTGAGTAATATTCCTTTTCATTTGCTGGTGTGGGATGATAACAATGGAGTGCCTGGAAATATATTGCATAGAGATACGGTTTATCCTATTTATGAGAATAGAGTAAAATTTCACAACTATTATTTGAGTTCTCCAATTGGCTTGGATGGTACTTTTTATGTTGGCATTGAACAAACTACAAATGATATGCTGAATGTGGGTTTGGATAGAAATTCTCCTGCTAATAACTATATGTTTTATAATGTGGGTGGCGGATGGAATTACTCTCAATTTCCTGGGGCTTGGATGATTCGTCCAGTTTTAAGAACTACTCCTATCATTTCCTCAACAAATTCTGTAATCACACAAAATGAGATTAAAATTTTCCCAAATCCTTTTTCTGATTTTACTACTATTTTACTAAACGAAAATATAGAAAACCACATCCAACTTTTTGATATTAGCGGAAGGCTATTAAAAGAAATTATTGTTCAAACTAGCTATTACAAACTTTCTAAAAACAATTTGAATTCAGGAGTGTATTTGTTACAAATCCAGAATAACAATGGCGTTATTTGCAAGAAATTAGTAATCCAATAAATGGAAGGAAATAACGAACTTTTTGAGCACTATAAATTTATAGCCGACAAAGGACAATCTCCTCTGCGAGTAGATAAATTTCTGATAAACTTTATTGAGCATGCAACACGCACCAAAATTCAAAAAGCCGCAACAGAGGGAAATATTAAGGTTAATGGTAATGTGGTAAAATCAAACTATAAAGTAAAAGCTGGAGATGTAGTAACGGTGGAATATTCTTCTCCAAAAAAGGAATTTGAACTTATTCCAGAGGATATCCCATTAAACATTGTATATGAAGATGATGATTTTCTTATTGTAAACAAGGATGCTGGCATGGTAGTGCATCCAGGTTTTGGTAATTATTCTGGAACGCTTGTAAATGCATTGGCTTTTCATTTTAAGAACTTGCCAAATATGGGGGATGAGGATCGTCCTGGTTTAGTGCACAGAATTGATAAAAATACTTCTGGTATTTTGGTGATTGCCAAAACCGAAAATAGCATGACTATTTTAGCCAAAAAATTTGCTGACAGAGAATTAAACCGAAAATACATAGCCCTTGTGTGGGGAGATGTAAAAGAAGATAAAGGTACAATTACAGGGCATATCGGTAGAAGCTTAAAAAACAGAAAAGTGATGACTGTTTTTCCAGAAGGAGATTATGGAAAACATGCCGTAACACATTACAAAGTTTTGGAGAGATTTGGTTATACTACTTTGGTGGAGTGCAAATTAGAAACAGGAAGAACCCATCAAATTAGGGTGCATTTCAAACACCTTGGGCATGCCCTTTTTAATGATGAAGAATATGGCGGAAATCAAATTTTAAAAGGCACTACTTTTACCAAATACAAACAATTTGTCCTTAATTGTTTCAAAATTTGCCAAAGGCAAGCGCTGCATGCAAAATCTCTTGGGTTTTCTCATCCTACAACAGGAAAAGACGTAAATTTTGATTCTGAACTAGCAGATGATATGCAACTGCTAATTGAAAAGTGGAGGGGATATGTTAAGCATCAAAAGTTAGATTAAGCGTAATCCTTCAAAGTATTATAAAGCGTATCCCTTTCAATGGGCTGGCGTTTTACTTGTTTAATTAAGTGAACAATTTCCTCAGTTGTCATTTTTGGGTTTTGTTCTTCCGCTCCAGCCATGGAGTAAATTTTGGTGGTATCGTCAATGGTACCATCAATATCATTCACACCAAAAGCAAGTAGGGTTTGTGCCCTTTCTTTTCCAATCATAGGCCAATAGGCCTTTATGTGTTTGAAATTATCCAGATAAATTCTGGCGATTGCATACATTCGCATATCTGTAATAGTAGAAGCTTCTTCAAGATGCGACATTTGGTTATTTTTGTTTCTAAATTTTAAAGGAATAAAAGCGTTAAACCCGCCCGTTTTATCTTGCAGAGTTCTTAATCTACTCATATGGTCAATGACGTGTTCTGTCTTTTCGACATGCCCATAAAGGATGGTGGCGTTAGAGGGCATGCCAATGCTATGTGCTGCTTCATGAATTTCAAGCCACTCAGCTGAGGTACATTTGTCTTCACAAATTTCTTTTCTAATTTTTTCATCAAAAATTTCTGCACCACCACCAGGTAAACTGCCTTGCCCTGCATTTTTCAATATTTGCAATCCTTCTTTGTAGCTTACTTTTGCTTTTCTACAAATGTATTCTAGTTCCACAGCTGTAAATGCTTTGATGTGTATATTAGGTCTTAGTTTTTTTATTTCTTTTATCAATTTCACAAAAAAATCCAATCCCATTTTTGGATGTACCCCTCCTACAATATGCACCTCTGTAATATCTTTTGGTGCATTATTCAAGATTTCAAGCATATCTTTTTCACTATATTCCCAAGCCTCTTCTTTTTTGCTCAACAGACGAGAATAAGAACAAAATTTGCAATCGAAAACGCAAATATTTGTTGGCTCAATATGTATGTTTTTGTTGAAATAAGTTTTATTGCCGTGTAAGCGTTCCCTTATTTGGTTCGCCAAAATTCCAAGCAAAGAGAGTGAGGCATTCTCAAAAAGTGTTAAAGCTTCTTTATCTGAAATCCTTTGCTGATTTTCTACTTTTTCTACAATACTTACTAAATTTTTAGGAAGTAATTCTGCTGTGATACAGGAGGTATTCATTACTTGGATAAAAGAATTTTTTTGGTACTTCTTCCTTTGTCAGTATCAATTATAGCAAAGTAAATTCCTGTTGGGAAAGAAGAAAAATCAATAGAGAAAATAACATTTTGAATATTTTTAGCAATAAATATTTCTTCTCCCAAAACATTCTGAATGCTTAACTTTCCCACCTGAATATTCATTCCAAATTTAAAATTCAACATTCCATTAGTAGGGTTCGGATAAACGCTTATTAAATTATTG
>CATMIT010000109.1 GCA_950069165.1 uncultured Flavobacteriales bacterium | reverse complement strand
AAGCATGGGGAATACGAAAGTTTTCTTTCAGAAAATACAGGACTCCCAATGATGTACATGCCAGATGCCATCCGAGCAACTATTGAGCTAATGGAAGCGCCTGCCGAAAAAGTGAAAATCCGTTCTTCTTACAATTTAGCTGGAGTTAGCTTTACTCCAAAACAAATAGCGGCTGAAGTTTCAAAACATATTCCTAATTTTGAAATGTCATACAAGCCAGATTTCCGACAAGAAATTGCAGACTCTTGGCCACAAAGTATTGATGATAGTTTTGCGCAAAAAGATTGGGGTTGGGAAGCAAAATATGATTTACAGAAAATGACAAATGATATGATGGAAAATTTGAAGATAAAATATGAGAAAACAATATGCTAAGTTGATGATTTACTAATTGTCTGATTTAGAAGCATTAGAACAAGCAACTAAGAAATGAGAGAGATAAAAATATACAACACCCTTTCAAGACAAAAAGAAGTCTTTATTCCTTTAGTGGAAAATTATGTGGGAATGTATGTTTGCGGCCCTACTGTTTATGGAAATCCGCACCTAGGACATGCTCGTCCAGCTATAACTTTTGATGTGGTATTCCGATATCTGAAACATCTGGATTATAAAGTGCGATATGTAAGAAACATTACAGATGCTGGTCATCTGGAAAATGATGCGGATCAGGGGGAAGATAAAATTGCGAAACAAGCCCGCTTGGAGCAATTGGAACCCATGGAAATTGTACAGTTTTACACTGTAAGTTATCATAAAGCAATGGAGGCTTTAAATTGTTTGTCTCCATCCATTGAGCCAAGAGCAACAGGCCATATTATTGAGCAAATTGAAATGGTAAAAGGAATTTTAGAAAACGGTTTTGCTTATCAGGTGAATGGTTCTGTTTATCTAGATGTGAATAAATACAATGAAAAATATCCTTATGGAACTTTATCTGGACGGAATTTGGAAGACACTTTAGAAGGTACAAGGCCCTTAGATGGGCAATCGGAGAAAAAAAGTCCTGTTGATTTTGCAATTTGGAAAAAAGCATCTACTGAGCATATCATGAAATGGCCCTCCCCATGGGGTGAAGGATTCCCGGGTTGGCATATGGAGTGCTCTGCAATGGGAGAAAAGTATTTAGGGAAGAATTTTGATATTCATGGTGGTGGAATGGATTTGGTTTTTCCTCATCATGAGGCGGAAATTGCGCAAAGTAATGCTTGTAATAATTGTAATCCTGTAAACTATTGGATGCATAATAATATGATTACAGTAGATGGGAAAAAGATGGGGAAATCCTTGGGGAACTTTATCAATTTGGAAGAATTCTTCACTGGGAATCATGCAAAATTGGATAGAGCGTATACGCCTATGACCATTCGTTTTTTCATTTTACAAGCCCATTACAGAAGTACTGTTGACTTTAGTAATACCGCACTACAAGCTGCTGAAAAAGGATTTACAAAACTGATGAATGCAATGGAAACTCTGGGGAAATTATCATCTTCTGACACATCAACTTATAATGTAAACGAATTGCAAGAAAAATGCTATGCAGCAATGGATGATGACTTTAATACCCCAATTTTAATTGCTCGTTTATTTGATGGAGTAAGAATTATCAACTCGGTAAAAGATGGGAAAGAGAGTTTAAATGCAACTGATTTAGAAAAAATGAAAAGCATTTTCAATACTTTTATAACAGATATTTTAGGTTTTGTTTCTGACAAGGAAAGTAGCGGGAATGATTTAACAAATGAAGTAATGGAAGTTGTTCTGAAACTAAGAGAAAATGCCAAAACAAACAAAGATTTTGATTCTGCTGATTTAATTCGGGAGGAGTTAAACAAACTCAATATTCAAGTGAAAGATGGGCGTAATGGCAGTAGTTGGGAAGTTAAAAGTTAGTATTTAGATGTTAGGTTTTAGATATCCCATTTTAGTAATTGTAGCAATATTTTTAAACGCCTGTACAAGTGAACCTCAACAAAAAACAAGCCCCAAAAAACCAAAAGCAAAAATTGAAGTTCCTACTTTTAATGCCGATTCTGCTTATTATTTTGTAGAAAAGCAAGTAAGTTTTGGCACAAGAGTAATAAGTAGTAAAGGATGGGCAACTTGTGCTATTTGGCTTGAAAATAAATTCAAAACTTATACACCAAATGTAATGGTGCAAGAGGGCTCCATCACCACTTATGATGGGAAAAATCATACCCTAAAAAATATCATTGCTTCTTTTTCTCCTGAGAAAAACAATAGAATTGCTCTTTTTGCTCATTGGGATAGCAGACACCTTGCTGATAATGATACCCAAAACCAAAACTCCCCTATTTTGGGGGCAAATGATGGTGGAAGTGGTGTTGGTGTATTGTTGGAAATGGCAAGGCAATTCAGCATTAAACAGCCCAATATTGGAGTAGATTTTATCCTTTTTGATGCGGAAGATTATGGCCAACCTGAAAATTCTGAATTTCCCATTATGCAAGATTCTTGGTGCTTGGGCTCACAGTATTGGAGCAAAAAAGCTATTGAGCAAAATTATTTTGCGCGCTATGGAATTTTACTGGATATGGTAGGTGCAAAAAACGCAACTTTCAGGCAGGAACAAATCTCCTTTTATTATGGGCCAAACATCTTGCAAAAAGTATGGCGAACGGCTAATAAATTAGGATTTGGCAATCATTTTGTATACCAAAAGAGCAAACAAATTGTAGATGACCACTATTATGTAAATGCTATTACGGGTATCCCAACCATTGACATTATTGAGTTTGACCCAACCGCTGAAAATAATTTTAACAAGCATTGGCATACCCATAGAGATGATATGAATAATATTGATAAAAGCACCTTAAATGCAGTGGGGCAAACGCTTTTAGATGTGGTTTATAATGAGTAAGGACATAGTCCTTTTGTCCTGAATTTTTTTGTTTAATTGTTTTTTTTTATCTTTACAATAAATTAAATATTATTATCATGAAAGCAAAAAAATATTGTTTATTGTTTTGTGTTGCATGGGCAGCAGGATTTTTATGTTTGATGTACCATACTTTTTGGGGTGACTTAGGGGTAATAGAAGCCTTGACTGTTTATGCGCTTTTCCTTATTTCAGGAGTAATGAGTTGCTCTTGTTGTAATACTTCTTGTAAGAAAGAAGATTGAGTATAGAGATACAGAAAGGTAAAGCCTGTGTATACATATTTGAATATTAATTCTTTGTTTAGGGGTTAATAAATCGGTTAATGGTTTCGAATCCTCTCATCCCGTCTTTTTTTATACTTTTGTTTCAATGAAAAAACTATTACTACTATTACTATGTGTGCCTTTGATTGGATGGTCTCATGGAGTTTCACAATCAATAATTGATGCTATGGCTGATGCCTCATTAATGGATTTTATTTATTTTGGTGCAGAGCATATGGTCACAGGATATGATCATATTCTATTCTTAATTGGAGTAGTGTTTTTTCTTTCAAACTATTTTGATATTTTTAAGTTCATAACCGCCTTTACAATTGCTCATTGTATCACTCTTATTTTTGCCACTTTTTATGGTATTACTGCAAATGCTTATTTAATTGATGCTGTAATTGCATTTAGTGTTATCTATAAAGGATTTGAAAATCTGGACGGATTCAAAAAGTGGTTTTCTGTTAATGCTCCTAACTTAATCCTAATGGTTTTTGTCTTTGGATTAATTCATGGTTTTGGATTGTCCACAAAACTACAAGAAGTAGCAGTTGCTTCAGGAATTGATTTATCCTTAGCGCAAATATTATCTTTTAATGTGGGGGTAGAATTTGGGCAAATAGCAGTTTTGATTATCCTTTTCCCACTGCTTTCATTACTTAGAGGAAAGTCCTTTGATAGAATATCCAAAATTTCAAATGGACTATTGGTGCTAGCAGGAGTGTGTTTGTTGGCTTATCAACTGAATGGCTATTTTACTGA
>CATMIT010000108.1 GCA_950069165.1 uncultured Flavobacteriales bacterium | reverse complement strand
CGCCCATTGGTGTACCAAATCCCCAATTTTTTGCACTTTCCTCATCCACTTTTCTAACTTCAGGATGATTACTCAATCCAATATAATTGTTAATACTCCAAACCAACACTTCTTTTCCACGAAAAATCATCTTGTTTGAAATTTCTCCTTCCAAAATTGGGAAAGCAATATAGCCATGCGCTTTCTTAGCGTGTTGGCCCAACGGGCCTCTATTCTTCCTTATCTTTTCGAATATATCCATAGTTGCAATAATATTAAATATTTTTTGTTTATTATGCAATGCATAACAATATAACTATTTGAAAAATAATTTTGCAAAGACCATTTATTAGTTTTATTTTTGCGGCCTCTTAAAGTTAATAATGAAAAAAATACTTATTCCCATATTGTTTTTTCTACTTCTTGCTTCTTGCAGTAAGTATCAGAAAATACTCAAAAGTACTGACCTTAATTTGAAATTTGAAAAGGCAGTAGCCTATTATGAAAAAGATGATTTTAATCGAGCACTTCCACTTTTAGAAGAACTTTCTACAGCTTTAAGGGGTTCAGCAAAAGCGGAGGAAGTAAATTATTATTATGCTTATTGTCATTACTCACTAGGAGAACACCTGATGGCAAGTTATTTGTTCGATACTTATGCGCAAACTTTTCCTAGCGGTAAGCATACTGAGGAGTGCCAATACATGACTGCCTATTGTTATTATTTAGAATCTCCCATTTATAAATTAGATAGTAAAAATACTTATAAAGCAATTAATCAGTTGCAGCTTTTTACTAATCTTTATCCAAAAAGCAAGAGGGTAAAAGAGTGTAATAATCTAATTGATGAATTAAGAGAGAAATTAGCAAAAAAAGCATTTTATAATGCCAAACAATATTACATAACCGAATATCATAAATCAGCAATTATTGCACTCAAAAATGTACTGGTTGATTTTCCCGGAAGTAAATATGAAGAGGAAATTTATTTTCTTATTATAGAATCCTCTTTCCTATTGGCAAAAAATAGCATTAGCACTAAAAAACAAGAACGATTGGAATACACCATAGATTCTTACCATGAATTTTTAGAAAAATACCCTGAAAGTCAATTTTTAAAACAAGTAAAAAATATAGAGCAAAAAACATTAAAACTAATAGAAACCATTAAACAAACTTAAAATTATGGAATTCAAAAACACAGGAGCAGAGCAAACAACAATTACAAGAGATGTAAAGGATATTGTTGATAAAACGGGCAATGTGTATCAATCTTTATCCATCTTGGTAAAAAGAAGTGAGCAAATTAACGAAAGAATGAAAGTAGAGCTTTTAGCCAAATTAGAAGAATTTGCAACCCATTCTGAAGAATTGGAAGAGGTTTTTGAAAACTCAGAACAAATTGAAGTGTCAAAGTTCTATGAACGACTTCCAAAACCTTGGGCAATTGCAGTAAAAGAATTGTTGGAAGATGAGGTTTATATAAGAGAAGTTGAAAAGAAAGAGGAAGAAGTTCCAACAAACAAATCAGAAGAAGAAAAAGATGCTTAAAAGCAAAAATGTAATATTAGGAGTTACTGCTAGTATTGCAGCTTACAAATCTGCTTTTATTGTCCGAGAATTAAAAAAGGCAGGAGCACTTGTAAAAGTAATTCAAACAGATGCGTCATTAGATTTTGTAACGCCACTTACCCTTTCTACTTTATCAGAAAACACTGTGCTAACAAAGATGGTAGAGGATGATACAAAAGATTGGATTAGTCATGTCGATTTAGCACAATGGGCCGATTTGATTCTTATTGCACCAGTTACAGCCAAAACCATGGCAAAAATGGTAGCAGGAGAATGCGATAGTCTTTTACTAGCCACTTATCTTTCTGCCAAATGTCCGGTTTATTTTGCACCAGCTATGGATTTAGATATGTATAAGCACCCTAGCACAAAGCAGAATATTGAAAAATTAGTAAGTTTTGGAAACAAATTTATTGCCCCAACTTTTGGGGAATTGGCTAGTGGATTAGTGGGAGAGGGGCGAATGGCTGAGCCGGAAGACATTATTGATTTTATCAAAAAAGATTTAAGTGCCGATTTACCACTTTCGAAAAAAAAAGTACTGATTACTGCTGGCCCAACTTATGAGCCAATTGACCCTGTTCGCTTTATTGGTAATCATTCTTCTGGTAAAATGGGTTACCATTTAGCAATGCAAGCAGCTAAAATGGGAGCAGAGGTTACCCTTATTATGGGCCCTTCCGATTTAAAGGTAGAAAATTCTAATGTATTGCAAATTAATGTGAAAACTGCTAAGGATATGCAAAGTAGTGTAAAAGACCATTTTGAAGATGCTGATATTGCCATTTTCTCTGCTGCTGTTTCTGATTATAAAACAGAAAATATAGCAAGTCAAAAAGTGAAAAAATCAAATGGAAGTTGGGATATATCACTTACTAAAACAAACGATATTTTATTGGAGATAAGTCAAGAAAAAAAAGAAAACCAAATTTACTTGTCGAAATTGAAGAGCGATATACCAATGAAAAAATTGAAAGCACAATAGAATTTATTAATAATTTGATAATTTCTTCTTGTCCTAATATTTCTGTTAGGCTTTTAGGTCTCCATTTTCTATATAAAACTTCTTTTTGCATTTTTAATATTTAATTTTATTTAATATATAATTTTGCTTTTCAGTCATTTTTTTTTCATCTTTAATATTTTCATGATCATAACCATTTAAATGTAATATACCATGTATTATTAATTTTTTAATATACCACAAAATTACCATGAAATTTATGATAATAATAATTTCCCAAAAGTTCTTTACCAAAGTCTAATAATTAATTATAATGAAGAATGTTTGGGAATCCTGTACATTTAGTGATGAAATAATATCTGGAAATTTAGATGTTAGTAAATTTGCTGTTGAGTTACATAATATTTTGGATGGTGATGCAGACAAATCTTACTTGGACCCCGGCCGGTCCATGACCACAATCGGAACAATCTGTGACGGGGGATTCTAAAATGAGGAATCTGGAGGCGTTGAGTGTAGTCCACCATCGCCCGCTGGTCCTAGCAGGGCTGGCGGCGGTGGACTACATGCCCCTGCGGACCCTTTCTGAGCGCCGCAGTTAGCGGCAAAAGTACACTCAAATCTACAACACAGAAAGGGATTAGGTAACAGATATGGCTATGGAAAAAGTGTTGCTATTGGACACTACCCTCCGCGACGGAGAGCAGTCGGCCGGCATCGGCATGACGGGTCAAGAGAAGATGGAGATCGCCCGCCAACTGCAGCGGATGAATGTGGATATTATCGAAGCGGGTTTCGCCGCCAGTTCACCTGGTGACTTTGAGGCGGTGTCCAACATCGCCAAAGAGATCAAGGGACCCATCATCGCCTCCCTGGCCCGGGCCGTGGCCAACGACGTGGACCAAGCCTGGCGGTCCGTGGAGCACTCCGAGCGCCCCCGCATCCACGTGTTCCTCTCTTCCTCGGAGATCCATCAGATGCACCAACTGCGCAAGAACCGGGAAGAGGTCATGGAGATGGCGGTGCGCAGCGTAGAGCGGGCCAAAGGCTACTGTTCCGATATCGAATTCTCACCCATGGACGCCACCCGCACCAACAAGGAATACCTGTTTCAAATGCTGGAAGAGGTAATCCGCGCCGGGGCGACGACCATAAACATCGCCGATACTGTGGGTTATGCCATTCCGTCTTCCGGAGACTTCGTCAAATTGTTGGACGAGGTTCAAGAGAAAGTCGCTGGCATCGACAAAGTAACCTTGAGCGTTCATTGTCACAACGACTTGGGCTTGGCAGTGGCCAACAGTTTGGCCGCAGTGGTAGCCGGAGCCGGGCAGGTTGAAGGTTGCATCAATGGCATCGGTGAACGCGCCGGTAACGCCTCCTTGGAAGAAATCATCATGGCCCTAGCCACCCGCAACGATTTCTTCGGC
>CATMIT010000107.1 GCA_950069165.1 uncultured Flavobacteriales bacterium | reverse complement strand
TGTCTCAATGTTATAAAACTCCAAAACCAAAGAATCCTCCGTTTGTGGATTATCACCTAAACCCCCTGCTTGATAATAAAAAAGCAAATAAGCAGAATCTACTGCTGATAAATCAATGGCTCTGGAAGTTAGGGAATCTGCTCTTTGTCCTTGGATAGAAGCAGAAATATCATAAGCCATACCATTGGCATCCAATCCATCAAAAGTGGCAACTCCAATTGTTACAGGATTTATAGGATAAGAACGATTGATAAAAACTGCACTATCTTCCCAAAGCAGATTATTTGGAAAATAAGAGCTGTAAGAAAAATCATCTAAAAAAGGCAATGTAAGAGCAGAAGCAGTACGCATTTTTGGCATTTGTTTTTGCTTTGTTTGTAGTAAAGGATTAGTCTCCAAAACCGAAATAACTTCTTGAGCTTGCAAAGCAAAAACACCCATCATCAAAATAACAATCCAAACTTTTCTCATTGCAGATATATATCTATTGAAGTTCCTAATTTTACTTTTCTTTTTTCATTTACTTTCGGATTTTGCCTGTAAACCATAGCAGCAGAGGAATCACTAATGCCCTCATCAAAAATTACTGCACCTAAATTTAAGGAAGCAACCTTAATTTCTGTTTGTGCTTTTTGCATTGTAAGCCCCATCAAATTAGGAATAGTTGTTGTTTTATCACTTAGTCCGCTTCCAATTACTAAATCCACAGCAGTACCAACAAAAAGCTCTTGCCCTGCTTTTATTTTAATCCCATTTACTTTCTGACTTAATACCACATTACGTGCCAAATCAGGTTTGTATTCCAAATTTCCCACCACCAAACCCAAGTTTTCTAACTTCCTTACTGCTTGCCTTAATGACAAATCAGTAATATAAGGAAAAGTTACAATCTTGTTTTGCAGAGCATTAATGGTAAAATAAACTCTTCTGTTTTCCTTCACTTTTGTACCCACTATTGGGTCTTGCTCTAAAATAGTTCCTTTCTCTACTTTTTTATTAAATACCGAATCAATAATAAAATATCGTAAATCAAGCTCCTGACAAACAGAATCTAAATCATTGATATGCACACCATAAAAATCGGGCAAAACAATATATTCATCATGCAAAGTGTAGAAATCAATATATTTTAACCAAAGGAAAAAACAAAGCAGCATAGCAAAAATGGCATAAACTAATTGCTTGTAGAAAACTCTATTTTTGAAAATTGCTAGAAATGAAGTTTTATTTTGTTTATCCGGTTCCAATTTGGTAAAAATTTAATAGCTAAACGAAATACAAATATAAAAATTATGCAGCCTTAGTACGATATTATTTAATACAATAAATATTTTACTTTTGCTGTTAGTAAATAAAGATGAAAACAATCGCCATCATAACAGGGGGGAACTCTGCAGAACACGAAATATCTCTGCAATCAGCTAAGGTAGTAGAAGCTAATCTTAATAAAGAGATATTTAATGCAATAATCATTCATCTAAAAGAAAACAAATGGGAGGCAATAATAGATGATACACGATTGAAAATGGATAAAAAAGATTTTTCATGTATTGTGGAAAACAAGAAAATTTCTTTTGATTTGGCTTTTATGGCTTTGCACGGTCCTCCTGCCGAAAATGGAGAATTACAAACTTATTTTGATGAAATTGGATTAGCTTACACTTCTTGTGGGGCGGCACAATCTGCCCTTACTTTTGATAAAAATCAGTGTAACCAAGAGCTTTCTAAAATGGGCTTTCTATGTGCAAAATCTACATTTTACCAAAAAGGAGAAAACATTAATACTGAATTAATTATCGAGAAAGTGGGGCTACCCTGCTTTGTGAAACCAAATAGTGCAGGATCTAGTTTTGGTATTAGTAAAGTATTTGAAATTGCAGATTTAGAAAAGGCAATTCATCTCGCATTAGAACATGATAATCAGGTACTCATTGAACAATTTATTAACGGAACAGAAGTTAGTTGTGGCATTTTCACTCATAAAAAGATAGAAGTTTTGCCAGTTACCGAAATTGTAAGTCATAATGACTTTTTTGACTATGAGGCAAAATACAAAGGACTATCTGATGAAATCACTCCTGCCAGAATTAGCAGGGAAGAAACAGAAAATGTGCAGAAAATAACCAAAGAAGTTTACCAAAAATTAGGCCTAAAAGGAATTGTGAGAATAGACTATATTATTATGAAAGAAAAGCCATATCTTATAGAAATAAATACCATTCCAGGACTATCAACAGAAAGTATCATTCCTAAACAAGCAAAACAGGCCGGATATAAACTTTCAGAACTTTTTGAGATTACTATTGAAAACACGCTTAATAAATAATATATTTACAAACTCAAATAAAAATACATTATGGAACACTATGACAATGAACAAAGGTTAAGAATTCTTCAAGAAAGACTTGGGCAGATAAAAAACAAACAAGAAGCAAGACAAGAGCAACCGCCAAGAGTTGAAAACACCCCTGCTTATCCTACTTACAATCCTAAAGCTACACAAAGTTCAGATGAGGATGTTATCCCTGCAGAAGAAGAAAAAGAGAAAAAATCATCTGGCTTTCCATCCAAAACTTTTATAAGACTTTTAATTTTTGGATTTTTAGTGGGTGGCGGATATTATCTTTACACAAACTTTGACTTCAATTCACTTCTTCCAGAGAAAAGTAAAATTTCTGAGCAAATAATTCCAGAAGATGTTGTAGCGCCATTACAATATTCCCTTGATTTTGGAGCGGCAAAATACATTGTTATATTGTCCTCATTTGAAGAGGAAAGTTTAGCAAAAACCTTAGTGGAGGAAAAAATTACGGAGGGCTATACCGCTAATTATTTCTTTCTGCCTTCTGTCTCTAATTCGAATGAACAAGTT
Organism: uncultured Flavobacteriales bacterium; assembly: GCA_950069165.1. Lineage (GTDB taxonomy): Bacteria > Bacteroidota > Bacteroidia > Flavobacteriales > BACL11 > DUAL01. Next base: position 1,099 of record CATMIT010000107.1, on the reverse strand, counting down.
TACAGGGTATATCTAGGGCCATACTTCTCAGAATCACAAGCAAAACAATGGGCAAGTAGGTTGGAAGATGAGTCTGAAGGATTGAATTTGTAAACAACAAGAAATTCATTTGACTTCCCTTGCTTTTAAAAGATGATATTTAGTAGTAGTTTATTTCTTTTATACTTTCTGCCAATATTCCTGCTTGTTTATCATCTTGTTTCCGCAAAATTTAAAAATTGGATTCTCTTACTTGCTAGTTTGTTTTTTTATTCTTGGGGTGCCCCAAAATTTGTTTTTGTAGTTGTTGGTTCAGTAATTATAGACTTTTACATCATTAATGCTATGCATAAGTCTCAGATTAAGAAAAGTAAACTTCTTCTACTAACTTTATCTGTATCTATTAATTTGGGATTGCTTATTTATTTCAAATACGCCAATTTCTTTGTTGAAAATCTAAATGGCTTATTGAGTTCATTCGGTGCGAATAATATGAAGTGGACTTCTGTTGCCCTACCAATAGGCATATCGTTTTATACTTTTCAAACACTAACTTATTCAATAGATGTATTTAGAAAAGTGCATAAGCCATTAAAGAATCCTCAGCAATATTTAGTGTATATCATGATGTTTCCATAAATGATTGCGGGGCCAATTGTTCGTTTTAATCAAATTGCCGACCAAATTGAAAACAGAGAAACCCTAGAAAGTATTGACAATAAGTTATTAGGTCTTTTCCGTTTTGCGATAGGATTTAGCAAAAAAAGTGCTGATAGCCAATGTTTTGGGAGTAGAAGCGGATAGGGTTTTTGCTATGGGAAAAGGTGACCTTACTACCTCTATTGCTTGGTTGGGCATCTTGACATATAAATTCCAGATTTATTATGATTTTTCTGGTTATTCTGATATGGCAATAGGATTAGGTAGAGTACTTGGCTTTAAGTTTCCTGAAAATTTTAATAATCCTTATGTATCCCAAAGTATTACAGAATTTTGGAGAAGATGGCACATGACACTTGGTAGCTGGATGAAAGACAATCTCTACATTCCTATGTGTGGGAATAGAGTGAATTCAAAAAATAAATTTAATTCTTATTCCACCTTTCTAATCTTGGAATTC
>CATMIT010000106.1 GCA_950069165.1 uncultured Flavobacteriales bacterium | reverse complement strand
AACAGTATAATTTTCCTGTTTTAGAAAGTTCCGCTTCTGCCATTTCAATGGCATAAACTACCCCAAAACAAAAACCGGAATATTTATCAATGGTAACTTTCATTAGTTATTTGTAATTTTCTTTTTTACAATCTTAAAAATAAGATTATTCTGCTCATTTTCCGTTTTTTAAGAATTATCTATTACAATAGCTTCTTTTGCTACTCTTAAAGGATTTATTGCTCTACCGCCATCCTTTTCATCTCTCTGTAAAAGATTATCTAAAACCTGTTGAAAACTAACTCCCGTTTTTTTCATTTCATCAAATCGCCTCTGTGCTCTTATTTCTGCTTTTGCCGTAATAAAAAACTTCAATTCGGCAGAAGGAAAAACTTTGGTTCCAATATCTCTTCCATCCATCACCACTCCTTTTTCCTTTCCTATTTCTCTTTGCAAAACTACCAATTTATCCCTTACCTCTTTTATCTGACTGACAATACTTACAAAAGAGGACACCTCATGTTTTCTTATTTCTGATTCTACATTTTTACCATTCAAAATAGTTTCTGATTTTCCTGTTTCTATATTAAAATGAAAGGAAACTTCTATTTTATCTAAATGAAGTTTTAGCTTTTGCAAATTCACTTGCTGATCAATAATAATATTATTATTCATACAATATAATGTAATCGCCCTATACATTGCACCTGTATCAATATAGCACATTTCAAATTTTTTGGCAATTGCTTTTGCTATGGTACTTTTCCCACATGAAGAATGCCCGTCAATAGCGATATTTATTTTTACACTCATTTACAAGCCAAAAGAAGAAAGGTTAGTAGAGAAGCTAAAAATATTGGTAGAGCCCGCCAAATGATAAGTGGCTCTGGAATAATTCAAATGAAATTTGGAAATTTTAAAACCCAATCCCCAAGAAAACCCAACCATAGCAGGGCGAGTTGGAACCATCATATCTTGCCTTCTTTGAAAATTAAAACCCCCTCTTATAAACAAACTTTTTTCGAAAGGATTTAATTCGCCACCAACAATAAAATGTCTTAAAACTTTTTTACCAAAAGTTTCTTCATTTTCTACCTTTTCACCAGAAATAGGATCGGTAATCAGTGGCTCTAAATAATGGTTGCTAATATCAAATTTGTTGAGGTGGTGGGCTACAATGGAAAAGCGAAAAGGCAAGTGAGCCAACATCTTGGAAACGCCCATTTGCAACTGAAAAGGCAACATTTCTTTTTCATTTGCATAGGATTTTAATTGCCTGCCAAAATCTTTCGCCAAAACAGAAACACATAACTTTCGTTCCTTATTATAATAAGTTAAGCCTAAATTGCTTGCCAAAGAAAAAGAAGAATAATTTTCTAAGTTGGAATTGATGAAATTTAGATTCACGCCAATGATAATTTTATCGTTTAAGCGCTTACTAATTCCTGCGGTAAGTAATTGCTCATTGGCGGTGAATTCTCCTAAGACCAACCCTGTTTCATCTGTTTTAGTGAAACCCCCATAATTAAGTGCCTTTGCACCAAAAAAGATCATACCTAACTTTTTACTTTCTCTTGCGTAATTTACCGAAACTGCATTAATATCAGAGAAATAATCGACAAAACTAAAGGAGATTTGATTATCCATTTTTATATTTAGTAATGAAGGATTATTTGCAGCCATATCCACATCATTATCAAAAATTGCTATCGACTCCCCTCCCATTGCAATGGTTCTGGCAGAAGTGTTAAAATCCAAAAAAGCAAAAGCATTCTCACCACCTATTTGGGAAAATATTTTAGTTGTAAAAAAAAGGAAAAAGATAAAAAGGAATGTACGTTTCAATTTATGATTTTTGTTGCTTTTTAAACGACTTTCTGGCTGGCTTATTATATACAAATACATCATCCCCATCTATTGGAATAAAATAATCAGCCTCTGCCCTTACAATAGGTGCTGTAGTTTTTTCTACTGCAGCCACCTCTACCCTTACGCCTTCTCCTTTTAAGTGACGAATAAGTTCAATATAATCAGCATCACCGGAAAGGATAATAATGGTATCTACCTTTTGGGCGAGTTGAGTAGCTTTAATGGTAAGTGGAATATCGGCAGATTTGTGGCAAGGCACCACTGAGCCATGATAATGTTCATGTAACCGCTCGGCCAGTTTGGACGAAATACTTTTACCTTCTCTGAAATATATTAGACGATTCAGTCCTCTGTTATCCAATAGTTTAGGAATAAGAACATCAAAATTTATCATTGCCATTTTATCCTTCATAAGTGAATGTAGGCTCATCTCTATGTTATTGCCATCAATTAAAATAGCAACCGATTGGTTAATAAGAACAGTTTCTGAATTGGTCATTTGTTTACAAAGATTTTTTTACAAATATATTAATTAAAAGCAATTGCATGCTTCACCTTATTTTTCATTAGCGCAATATCGGTTACTTGCTTCATGTTATTCACATAATGAAATTGCAACCCTTTTAGATAGATTTTCTTGATTTCTGAAATATCTTTTTTATTGTCTTTTGATAGGATAATCTCCTTAATTCCAGCGCGTTTTGCAGCTAATATTTTTTCTTTTATTCCGCCAACAGGCAATACTTTTCCTCTTAATGTAATTTCACCCGTCATGGCTAATTTGTTATTTACTTTTTGCTGGGTAAAAGCTGAAGCTAATGCCGAGAACATGGTAATCCCTGCAGAAGGACCATCTTTTGGTGTAGCGCCTTCGGGCACATGAATATGCACATTCCATTTTTGAAAAATATCAGGATCAATTCCATAATCCTTAGCGTGAGAGCGTAAATATTGCAGTGCAATAGTTGCTGACTCTTTCATTACATTTCCCAAATTACCAGTTATAGTTAAGCTTCCTTTTCCTTTGCTTAAACTCGATTCAATAAAAAGAATATCACCGCCAACTCTTGTCCAAGCCAAACCTGTTGCCACGCCTGCTACATCATTATTTAATAGTCTATCTCTATCAAACCGAACAGCACCTAAAATTGCTTCTAAATCAGAAACCTTTACTTCCACATTATATTCCTGCTCCATTGCAATTGATTTGGCTACATAACGAATGGATTTACTAATTACTTTTTCCAAGCCTCTCACCCCTGATTCTCTGGTATATCCGTCCACCATTTTTTCTAGGGCTTTATTGTTTATATTCAGATGCTTTTTAGTTAATCCGTGTTCCTTTAATTGTTTTGGCAACAAATGCCGTTTTGCTATAGCTACTTTTTCTTCCACAGTATAACCACTCATTTCAATTATCTCCATTCTATCAATTAATGCAGGCTGAATGGTTGACAAAGAATTAGCAGTTGCAATAAATAACACCTTTGATAAATCGTATCCTAATTCTAAGTAATTATCATGAAAACAGTCGTTTTGTTCTGGATCAAGCACTTCCAAAAGCGCAGAAGAAGGATCGCCATGGGAATCTCTTGCTACTTTATCAATCTCATCTAGTACAAATACAGGATTTGAAGTTCCTGCCTTCTTTATTGATTTGATTATTCTGCCTGGCATTGCCCCAATATAAGTTTTTCGGTGCCCTCTTATTTCTGCCTCATCACGCAAACCACCTAAAGCTATACGCACATATTTTCTGCCCAATGCCTCTGCAACCGATTTTCCGAGAGATGTTTTGCCAACTCCAGGAGGGCCGCACAAACATAAAATAGGTGATTTCATATCTCCTTTTATTTTCAGAACGGCTAAAAATTCAATAATTCTTTCCTTAACTTTTTCCAAACCGAAATGGTCTCTGTCTAAAATTTTTCTTGCCTTCTTTAAGTCAAATTTATCTTTTGTATATTCTTCCCAAGGTAGTTCGAGTATTAATTCCAGATAACTTCTATGTACCGAATAATCAGCCATACCAGGATTCATTCTTTGTAATTTTTTTAAATCATTATAAGATAAATCTAATTCTTCAAGTTCGGTATGTTTATCAAAAATGCCTTTTCCTAAAAATCTTAAATATTGAAATCTAAAACTAATTTTTTTAATATGTT
>CATMIT010000105.1 GCA_950069165.1 uncultured Flavobacteriales bacterium | reverse complement strand
CCATCCTCACCATCAAAAATAAAATCAGTCGAGATATGAACCAAATGTGCATCAATCTTAGCGCAGGCATCAGCTAAATACTGAACTGCATCTACATTTAAAGTATCACAAGTTGATTTTTCATCCTCACACAAATCAACATTGGTCATTGCTGCCGTATTGACAACTACATCAGGCTTTTTATTAGCAATAAGTTGCGAAACTGCTTCTTTATTAGTGATATCTAAATCAAAATAAGTGTAGCCATTTTTTTCTGAAACTCTATTATCCCCTTTGGAAGTTGCAAGCAGTTCAACTGAATCATCCACTCTTAATTTGTGTAATAACTTTTGGCCCAATAAGCCATTACTTCCTGTAATTAGAATCTTCATTTAATATTCACTTGGTTTTACTAAATATAAAATAAGGTAGATAATTACTGGTAAGCCAAAAATAGCAGCTGCTACAAACAGGATTCTTACTCCACCAACATCCAATCCGAATTTATCAGCCAACCAAACGCATACTCCCCAAATTTTTCTTTCAGTCATTATGTATTGCAAACTCTCGGTGGCTTGCCTGACCATTTCTCCCAAAACCACAAATCACCACATGATTTTTTATTTGTTCAATTTCTTTATTCACTCTACAATCTTTATAATAATTTTTAAAATCGCCACTCAGAACATAAGTTGTAATGGCAAAATAGCGTAAGCAAATGTACCAAAACTTATGATGATAAGAAAAGTGGTGAAAATTCTTCTTACAGCACTCAATTCTCTTACTACACCAAAACCTACTGATGTTACAGTAATCCCTGTAATATAAAAAGCCTCATTTAAGGAGTAATCCTCAATAAGCATAAAGCCGATAATAACAAAAACAAATATGGCAATCAGCAGTAAAAAAGAAAAATAAATTTTGGAAAAATTCTGAATCGATTCATTATTTATAAATCGAAAACACTTTTTCTTTTGCGGTATTTAAAATGATTTCGGACTTTTAGAATAAATACCATGCACAGGTAAATGATAATAGTAATGGCATTGGTAAAAGCTGCATAAATAAAAAACAAGCGAACAAATGATGCTTTGATTCCTAGCTTATCGGCCCACCAAGAGCTTACTCCAAAAAATTGTTTTTCAAAGAAATTTATTAAAATTTTAAGCATTTTTTTTGGAGGTGTATTCTGCTCGGCAATTTAGACATTTTTTTTTAGAACTTTTTTAAAAATTATCCTATTCTTTATTATTAGCATGCTTTTTACAAAATAAAAAATTATTTTTGAAAAATAAAAAAATAAATGTTTTTCGTACTCTCAAAAATATTGGCATTCCTCACAAAACCAAGCACTTGGATTTTAATCGTTTTGTGTCTTGCTCTGTTTAATAAAAGGACAAGGAGAAAATTTTTGTTATTAGGATTATTAATGTTTTTTATCTTTACTAACGGATTTATTCATTATGAAATTTCAAGATTATGGGAGATTCCTCCAATAGGTTATGAAAATCTAGAGAAAAAATATGATGTAGCAGTCGTTTTAGGTGGCATTTCAGATTTTGATGGAAATTATAATATGCTCGAATTTAACGAAAGTTCGGACAGAATAATGCATGCAATAAAATTATACAAACAAGGTTTTGTAAAGAAAATACTTTTAAGCGGAGGAACGGGAACTATGATTGGATTGGACATAAGGGAAGCACCAAACTTGAAAAAATACCTTACAGAAATTGGGATAAATGAGGAAGATATCATTTTAGAAAAGAACTCTAGAAATACAAAAGAAAATGCATCTTATTCAGCAGTAATACTAAATAATGAATTTAAAAATGGTAATTTTTTACTCGTTACTTCTGCCATACATATGAGGCGTTCACTTTTGTGTTTTGAAAAGCAAGGAATAAAAATAACCCCATTCTCAACCGACTTTTCCATGAGTGAAAGAAAATTGTATTTCGATCATCTCTTTTTACCAGAAGCTAAAATTTTAAATAGATGGGAAGACCTTGTCCATGAGTGGATTGGGTTTATTGTTTATAGAATAACTTTTTAAATTCCTGCTTCAGATAAAATAACAGCCATTTGTTGCTGTAATTTTTGGGCTTCATTTCCGGCTTTCTCGGCAAAATCAGTTCCATTTCCTGAGTAAATAATTTCTCTTGAGGAATTAACCAAAAGTCCGCAATCTTGGTTCATTCCATATTTTGCTACCTCTTGCAGATTACCGCCTTGTGCTCCAACACCAGGAACCAATAAAAAATGATTTGGAATAATTTCTCTAATCTCTGAAAGCCGTTCTGTTCTTGTCGCTCCTACAACATACATCATATTTTCATCTGTTCCCCAAGTCTGTGAAATTTCTAAAACTTGTTCGAACAATTGCTTTCCGTTTTCATTTTTAAAAGTTTGAAAATCCAAACCGCCTTTATTGGAAGTAAGTGCCAATAAAATAGTCCATTTCCCATCAAACTCCAAAAAAGGAGTTACAGAATCCGAGCCCATATAAGGAGCAACAGTTACAGCATCAAAATTCATATTTTTAAAAAAAGAACGCGCATACATATCAGAGGTGTTTCCTATATCTCCTCTTTTTGCATCTGCAATTGTAAAGATGTTTTTAGGAATATAATCTAAGGTTTTGTGTAATGAATTCCAACCACTCACCCCCATACTTTCATAAAAAGCAATATTTGGTTTGTAAGCTACACAAAAATCTTTTGTAGCATCAATTATTTGCTTGTTGAATTCAAAGATGGGATCTTCTAACTCCAATAAGTGAGTTGGAATTTTTTTGATATCCGTATCTAATCCAACACAAAGGAAAGATTGCTTTTGTTTGATTTGGAATATTAGTTCTGCTTTAGTCATTGAGTTGAATTTTCTTTTCCACACTTCCATTATCAAAAATATAGAAAATAATTTGATTGCTCATTTGTTTTACTTCTCTTCCTAAAACATCAACTATGTTTGTTAACTTTCTGTTCTCATTGTTTATTTCAATAATTGAAGTTGCATTTAAATCAATGGGTTGTTGTTGGGTGACACAATGCACCATACCTCCTTCATAAAACATATTACTACAATCAATTCCAACAGCAATTTTATTAGGATATAATCCCTGAATGATTCCTAAAGCAGTTGAATCATTTGAGTCATTATAAATTGGAACTAATACAGCATCATTTGCAATATAATAATTAACATAACTGCCCTTAAATTGTACATTTCCTCCCCAAGATGTTGTTACATCATTTTGAGTTAAAGGGAGTGTAATATAAGAATAAGGACTCCCATTTACATCAGTTGCTGAAGTTAAAGTAGTTATATCTTGATTGGATAATCCCCAATAATCTAAATCTGAATTACTCATGGTAACAATTGTATTTGCATCTACAAATTTTGCAAAACCATCAATGTGCATATCAGTGATATCCAATGTTCCACCAAATTGCCCATCTAACCAAATAAAGTTAGTAAGCCCCAAATAAGTAGTCATGTAATCTTCAATTTGATTTTCTGTTAAGTTCGGATTTCTATCTGCACCAGTTATAGAGCTTCTGGTAAGTAGTACACTTCCATTGCCATCAATCTCAATGGAGCCACCTTCAAAAATAAAAGCACTTAAATCAATAGCCGGAAGAGATAAATCGACTGCAATTAAAGTTGGAATTGGATCATCTAAAGCAAATGGAGTATCTCCTCCCCAACCATTAAATCCGAAATCAAGAATTGTTAAATCATTATTGGCATCATACACAAAAATAGGGCCGTTATCTCTTACCCAATAATCATCATTTGGATGAATGTAAAAATCGACATTAGTCAAAGGAACAGAAGAAGCAGTTAATACTTGCTGAACATGAGTTTGTTCATTGAAATCATACACTATTATATGCACATTTTCTCCTAGCTCCAAAGCAGCAACCATTTCAATAAATGCGGGTTCGTTATCGTCTTGATGCCATGGAGGATAAGTAAAATTATGAGGCCACTGTAACCAAGTTCCCTCATGGTGTCCATCCTCAAAAGGCATGGTGTATTGTATGGTTTGAGCAATCAACAAAAAAGGAAAGAACAAT
>CATMIT010000104.1 GCA_950069165.1 uncultured Flavobacteriales bacterium | reverse complement strand
CCATTAAAGAAAGATCCTATCAAACTCATGTCCACTGGAATATTTGCCGCCAAATTAGCCAGTGGTGTAGCACCTGAAAACCCATCAATAACAGTGCCTCCATCTGTATTTGTCCAAACTTTATCTCCTGACATATAAGAAGGATAGGCAAAGAATAAAAAAGCCCTGGCTGTAAGTGCTGGATTCAAAATATTCATTCCTGTGCCACCAAATACTTCCTTGCCAATAATAACGGCAAATACCACAGAAACTGCCAACATCCAAAGCGGAACATCAATAGGCATCACCATAGGAATTAACATTCCCGTAACCAAGTAACCCTCATTTACCGAATGCCCTCTGGAGATAGCAAAAGCAAATTCAATACTAAGGCCAACCCCATAGGATATGGCAATAAGAGGTAACATTTTCAGGGCACCAAAGGTAAAAGCAGACATTAAAGTAAAGGATTCCCCAATAGCGGTAAAGTGCAACTGCCCTACATTCCACATGCCAAATAGCAGTGCAGGCATTAGTGCAATTAATACGGTAATCATTGTTCTTTTCAAATCTATTGCATCTCGGATATGTGAGCCCAATTTTGTGGTATGATCTGGTACAAATAAGAAAGTTTCAAATGCATCATAAGCCGGATACATTTTCTCTAATTTTCCTCCTTTTTCAAAATGAGGTTTTACCGTATTTAATATATTTCTGAATAGTTTCATCTATTAACTATTTTCTTTTCTTACTAAATCCAATCCTTGGCGAATAATAGATTGTACCTCAATTTTAGATGTACAAACAAACTCACAAAGTGCTAAATCTTCTGGTGAAACTTCATAAATTCCTAAGTTTTCCATTAATTCTACATCTTCAATCATACATGCTTTTATAAGGTGGGTTGGGTAAATATCCATTGGCAATACTTTTTCGTACTCTCCCGTCATTACATAAGCCCTTTCCTCTCCATGCATATTGGTGTCTAAATTGTATTTTTTTGAAGGAAATAACCAAGAAAGAAATGTTTTAGAAGCAGAAAATTTATGAAGCCCTGGAAGCATCCATCCTAAAAATTCTGCTTCATCTCCTTCTGGAACTACCGTAAGTTGCGAGTCGTAAAAACCCAAACAACCATCCGTATTTATCTGAGTTCCCGAAAGGATATCCCCAGAAATTATTCTGCTTTTTCCGTCTTTAGTATTCTCATTAAGTAGATTACTGATGCAGGCACCTGCAATACTACGGTAATATCTTGGTTTTTGAATTTGTGATCCGCAAAGCGCCACAATTTTGGATACATCATATTTTCCTGCAGTAAACAAACGAGCAATAGCAATCACATCTTGAGGATGTAGATACCAAACGACATCTCCTTTATTGATAGGGTCAATTTGGTGGATTTGCACTCCTACATTACCGGCAGGATGTGGTCCGCTTATTTTATTAATTTGCACTCCTTTTGCAGCAGAAAATACTTTTGAAGGATTTGTATTCCCATCTGTATTCAAATGCGTTTTCCCATTGCTTAATTTTACAATATAATCCAGACCTTTTTGAAAAAGTTCATCCATTCCGTAAAGTGCAAAATCGTTATCAATGGCAAGAGGTGCAGTAGAAAAAGTAGAGATAAAAATCGCTTTTGGCATATCTGCAGGATTTGCAATAATATCGTAAGGTTTTTGGCGAACAAAAGGCCAAATCCCGGCTTTTAACATGGCCTCAATTATTTGCTCACGCGACAAACTATCTGCAGAAGCAGTTGTAAATTGCTCGTATACTATTTCAGTATCAGCTTTAATTACCACTTCCATGATTTTCCTTTTTTCTCCTCTTACAATATCCGTAACCTCACCATTTATTGGAGAGCAAAAATTTATTTTTTCGTTATATTTATCGTAAAAAAGTGGCGTTCCGGCTTTCACTTTATCACCTACTTTTACGCAAAGTTTTGGCATCAAGCCATGGAAATCTATTGGCTTTACTACATACTTTTCAGTAGGTTTTGTGGAAGCATAAACTTTATCAGCATCACCCAATAAATGGATGTTTAAGCCTTTTTTTAATCTGATTTCTTTGGACATTAAAAATAAATTAGATTTTTCGGCTGCAAAAGTATAAATTTGCATCAATTATTTACCACTTTATAATATAAATTGTAATGAGATTTTATAACTTTTTTATGCTGCTTATTTTAGGTTCATTTTTACTTAGTGCTTGTTTTAGTCAAAAAGAAATAATAAGTAAGAATCTTAGTGAAAACGACAGCATATTTACGGAAGAAATAGTAATTATAGAACCAACGATAATTTATAAAAATGAAACTTTTAATAGGCAAATCAAAACGGTTTTGTGCCATAATACAATTGATGAATTATCACTACCTATTATTAATTTAAACTCTGCTGAACAATTACTTATTAGCTTTGATGATTTGGATACGGACATAAAGGACTATTATTTCACCATCATCCATTGCAAGTCAGATTGGACGGCTAGCGATTTAATGCAATCAGAATATATTGATGGTTTCACAGATGAGCCTATCACCAATTATGAGTTCTCCTTTAACACCCTACAAAAATACAGCCACTACTCTTTTAACTTCCCAACAAAAGAATTAAAGCCCCTGCTTTCAGGAAATTATGTATTCAAAATTTATGAGCAAGGCGGTGAAACGATTGCTTTCAAACGCTTTATGGTTTTGGAAACTATGCTAACCATTAAAGCTGAAGTAAGGCGTGCTACATTGGTGGATGATAGGAAAACAAAACATGAAATTGACTTTATTATAAAACATCCTAACATAACAATTGCTGATCCGTTTTCTGATATAAAAGTAACCATTAAGCAAAACAACAGAGGGGATAATGCTATTACTGATTTGAAGCCCCTATTTGTAAAAAATAACGAACTGATTTACGATTATCAGGAGGATAATACTTTTTGGGGTAATAATGAATTCCGCCATTTTGATATCAAAAGTTTAAGGTATCAATCTGAGCGAATAAAAGAGATTATCTTTGATAGCACTTACCACCATGTGTATTTATTTAATGACAGAAAACGCCCTTACGACCGCTATTCCATTGAGCCAGATATAAACGGAAAGTTCCTTATCAAATCACAAGAAGGATGGAAATCCTCTATTGAAGCGGACTATGCTTTTGTGCATTTTACATTACCAGTAGACCACATCAGCTATGGAGAACTTTATGTAATTGGGGAATTTACAAATTGGCAATTAGAAGCATCAAACAAATTAAAATACAATGCCGACAAAATACAATATGAAGCAAGTATCTATCTAAAACAGGGCTATTATAATTACCATTATGCGCTTAAGGATACCACTACAAATCGTGTAGATGTATCCTTTATTGAAGGCACTCACTACCAAACACGAAACGACTATTATATCTATGTATATTACCGTGCTGTTGGCGATAGATACGATAGATTTGTAGGTTTTTTGAAAACTTCATCCAAAGAACTTTTTTAAATAAATTATGAAAAAAAATACAAAATATCAAATAGATGATTTCACTTTTAAACACAAAATTAAAACACGCTTTAAAGATTTAGACGCTTTTCATCATGTTAATAATGCGACATTTTTAAGCTATATAGAAGATGCCAGAATGTTGTTTTTTAAAAGATGGAACATGAATACTAAAGAGAAATCATTAATAGTGGCTTCAATTACAATAGATTATATAAGTCAGTTGCATCATCCTTCAAAGCTCATTATTGGTCAGAAAATATCCCGATTAGGCACAAAAAGCTTTGATATTTTATCTGTAATTTTTTTAGATAAAAAACCAATTTGCAGCTCCACAGTAACCATTGTATGCTATAATTTTATTAGCAAACAAACTGCCCCTCTATTTCAAGAGATTAAGGAAGATTTTAATATTTAAACAATTACGCTTTTCGTTTTTTACTTACAACTTCAAAATATAATCTAACCCCCACCTATCTTACTGCAACACCAACTTCTTATTTACCACTCCATCATCCATTTCAATCTCTAACATATAGATTCCTTTCGGATAAGTAGCTAAGCTAACTTCTTTTGTGAATTGACCAACAAACTGATCAAGATCGGCAGTATAAACTA
>CATMIT010000103.1 GCA_950069165.1 uncultured Flavobacteriales bacterium | reverse complement strand
ACAAACAGATATTAGTAAGTATGTTAATATTCAATATCAGCCCAAAGGTAATACTGAAATAGATTTAAAAGAATTTTTTGGAGAAGAGAATTATAAAATGATTGAGAGATTATGCAAAGAGAATATGAGAGAATTAGGCTATTAAGATAATAACTTAGCCTTCAACTCTTTTACTATTGCAGTAATATCCTCAGATAAATTAAAATACATTACAGCTGGAATAAATAAGATAACTACAACTGTTGATTTCCAGATAATATCTACAAAAGCATAGCTGGAATTAGGAAGAAAATCAAGTGTAAAAAACATTACAAATAGTAATAAGATTGTTTTGATTGTTTGCAAACTAAAAGGATGCATATTCATCTTTACTTTTATCAAAATTAATCTAATAAGATTAAATAGAGAAATAGAGATTGCTGTTGCCATAGCAGCTCCATCAATACCATACTCTGGTATCAATAAGTAATTGGTTGCAATAGTTACAAAAACTAGAATTACATTTGTATATAAATCATATCTGTAATATTTTGAATTTACAATAATAGTACCATTAATACCATTTGCCATACTAAACAACTGAGCTATAGCAATATAAAAAACAACCCACTTCCCACCTTGGAACTTTGTAGGAAGTAAAGAAAAAATCTCATCAATATTCAGCCAAATGCACAAAAATAAAACACCACCTATTATCAGCTGATTGATAGATGATTTGGTATATAAAGTTTGAATCTCCTTGTAATCTTGTTTTTCCCAAGCTTTTGCAACTAAAGGAATGGAAATCGCACCAATAGATTTACCAGGAACTTTTATTGCATTTCCAATAAAAAAAGCCACTGTATAAAAAGCTACCTGTTCCAAATCAAGCATTGATCCAATCATCATCATATCAAGCCTAGTTACTAGCATTACTGATGCCCCTCCAACAAAAACAAATAAACCAAAACTTAAGATTTCTTTTAACTTTAAATCATTAACAGAGAACGCTAAACTAAAACGATCATTCTTCCATTGTATCAAAAATAAGATAGCAAATTTTAAAAAATATCCAAATAAATAAGCTTTAAGAAAAGTAGTAAAATCTACATATCCAAACCAATACAATAACAGTGCTAACATACTATAAACTTTCAAAAAAACTTCATTGATAAAGATAGGAGTAGCAGCACTTAAGAATGAACGAGAAACGGCTGTCAGGACATCATAGAATCCTATAAAAAATACTAATAAAATGATGTAAAAAAAATTGTCTCTAAGTAATTGGCTTGCATTTAGCAATTCAAACATCTGTTCTTTAAACAAAAAATACGAGAGTAAAGCAAAAGCAAAACCTATAAGTGGGATAATTAAGCTCAAGAAATATAGCTGTCCTTTTTCTTTTATTGCAGGAAAAAAACGCACAAATGTTTTAGGAATACCCAAGGTTGTAAAAGTGGCAACAACAATTGCATAGGCAACCAGAATTTGTATTAACCCAAAATGCTCCGGATGATCATTAAATACATTTGGATAAATAATCACAGTATTAATGGCGCCAATAGCCATACCAATATAAAAGCTAATAGAATTTTTTATACTCTGATTTCTTACAATTCCCATTATTTAATTGAGTTTAATAATTCAGATAAATCTGTAGTCAACTTTTTTCTACTAAAACCTTCAATTTCAGTAGATGCAAGATGATTTCCATCATTATGAAATAAATTTAAGATTTCTTTTTTAAGTTCCATTTCATCATATGTAAAGAAAACTCCTGTTTTTGTTTTTTCAATTAATTTCTCAATATCACTTTCCTTGGGGCCAAATGCTAAAATTGGTTTTTTTGCTGCAAAATATTCAAATATCTTTCCAGGATAATTCCCTACTCCACTTTTGGAATTAAAGAGCAATAACAATAATACAGATGCCTCATTATATTCTGTTAAAACCTCTGAATGGCTCAAATAACCCAATTGCTTCACTTTTGTTTTTAAGTAAGGATAGAATTCAATTTCAGCAATAACTTCTGCATCAATATTTCCTGATAAATGAATTTCCAATTTACTATTGAACTCGGTATTTTCTTCACATAAACTATTGAGTACTTTCCATAAATTCTTAGGGTTACGCAAATGATTTAACAAACCATAATGCCCAATAATAAATTTATCATGTGTTTTAGGTTTACTGTCAAAATCAGCCGTGTCGTAACCATTAGTAATTAACTCCACTCTATTGCCTCCTAAACGTTTCAAATCCTTCACCCAAGTTTCACTAACGGTTAAAGCTACATCAGCATTTTGCAGTACTTGTTTTTCTAAATCCTGATGCTTTTTTCTTGAAGAATTGGAAAGATGAAACTCATCCAATAAATCCAATTCACTCCAAGGGTCACGGAAATCAGCAATCCATTTTAAGCTCGGTATTTCTTTTTTTAAAGCCAACCCAATTAAGTGCATTGAATGTGGAGGGCCAGTTGTAATGATATGCTCAATCTTATGCTGTTTTATTTTATTAAGTAAATACTTAACAGATGGTTTTACCCAATACACTTTAGGGTCAGGAATAAATGCATTGCCTCTTACCCAATTTAGCAATCTGTTTTTAAGTGATTTTTTATTTGATACTACACCAGAACTTTGGGTTTTATTTTCTTTTCCTAATAATTGATCTTTTAGTGTGTAGGGTTCCCAAATAGGTGTTTTCCAAATCTCTGCTTCTTCTGGTATATTACTTAACAACTTTTCATCTTTAATCTCAATATACGGATTCTCAGGAGTATAAATAATAGGTTTCCAATTATTATTGGGTAAGTATTTTACGAATTTTAACCACCTCTGAACGCCTGAACCCCCTGCTGGCGGCCAATAGTAAGAAATAATTAATACTTTTTTCATTAGGATTTTATTTCCTTAAAGGATACAAATGCTAAAAGTAATAATAAAATAATTGATGATGCTAATGAAATTGTTTCACCTGTTTTGTAGGTGCTTGGCTCAAATTTGAATTCAATGCTATGATTACCTTTTGGAATCTGCATCCCTCTTAGCACATAATTTGCTCTAAAATGAGGACTTAATTCACCATCTACATATGCATTCCATCCTTTATCATAATAGATTTCTGAGAAAATTGCAATACCATCAATTGTTGAATTTGAATTATATTTTAAATAATTAGGTTTGTATTCTGTTAAGAAAATACTTGCATTTGTATTGTCTAAATCATTAATTATTTGCTCAGAAAACCTTGTATCTACAATAGCTGTAGTTGCAGGATTAAATCCATTTAAAGCAGCAATTTCAGCATCAGCATTGGCTACAATATTTACAGTATTTACAAACCAAGCATTTCCCATAGCGGCTGGGTTTTGTTGTGCTTGTCCTTTTGGCGTAATAAAATACTTAGTATTGAGCATATTAAGTACCGCCCTATTTCCTTTTGCAATGTGGTTTTCAATAAGTTCTTGATATCGTTTTAATTTTGCACCATGATAGCCTCCAATGGATTTATGAAAGTAGGAAGTACTTGCGTCATTAAAAGTACTTACACTTTGATTGTATACTCTGAAATTTGGATCAGTATCTCGTAAAATTTGTTGATCAGTTGAAGTTGCTTGATAAGGTCTTTCTACCTTACTTTTTCTTACAAAGTGGTCATCATTCAGGTATCGTTTGTTTACAGTCCACATATCAGCCATAATTAAAACCCCAACAATAAGAATAACATATTTCGATTGTAATTTATTTTTTAAAAACATCCAAAGTGCACCAAAAGTTAATGCAATAAATATGAACGAACGCCAAGCATCAGCACTTAAAAGCCCTGCTCTATCAGAAGCTAAGCCATCTAAAAAGCCATTTGGTATTTTTATTCCCTGTCCTAAAGGTGTTAGATCTTTTTCGGATAAAAAATCAAAAAATAATGAAGGCATTAAAGCAAAAAGTAAAGCAATTCCTCCAGTAATGTAAAAAGCCAATTGTAATGATTTACGCTTTTTGTTTTCGGTAACATCAGATGATATAAATCTGTTTAAAGCAATAAATGCTAAAAGAGGGAAAGTAAATTCAGCAATTACCAAAATCATTGATACTGCCCTAAATTTATTATATGCAGGAAAATAGTCTAAAAAGAAATCAGTAAGTGGCATGAAGTTTTTACCCCATG
>CATMIT010000102.1 GCA_950069165.1 uncultured Flavobacteriales bacterium | reverse complement strand
GGTTTTCCAGCTACTTTAAATGCAAAATATTCTATAAATATTAATGAAGATCTTGGTTATGCTTTAGGTTGGTTTTGGGTAGGCGATTTGTTTGGCTGGTTATCAGATCCAGGTGAGCGTACTTTTTTAAATATGCCTTATGCAGTTATTACTAAAGGATCAAAAGAAAATAATATTACATTAGGCGCTGCATATAATTTTGGCAGCTCAGATGATGACAATGATGAGGTAGATCCTAAGGAAAGATTTGTGTTAAATGCAGGAGGGACATTTAGGATGGGAAGAAGATTTGCCTTTGTCTTTGAGGCTTGGCTATTAGACCCAATGATGATGTCTCATAATGCTCCAGATTTTCAGATAATGGGTGGTCCTGGCATAAGATATTTTAGAAAAATAAATAGAGTGACCGCTAGAAATGGAGCTGGAGCTAAGACATGGGATTTTCAACTCATGCATTTCCCTGGCATGGGAGAAGATGGAGGACCAACTTTTTTCCCAATGGTGGGAGCATCTCAAAAATTCTAATAGTTACTAAAAATTATAACAAAGGGTAACCATTACGGTTGCCCTTTTTTCGTTTCTTTGCAAAATGGAACATAAAGCAGGTTTTGTAAATATTATAGGGAATCCTAATGTGGGAAAATCTACATTAATGAATGCATTAATGGGCGAGAAAATCTCTATTATTACCCACAAAGCACAAACCACGCGCCACCGCATTTTGGGTATCCTAAATGAGGAGGATTATCAAATTGTTTTCTCCGATACGCCAGGGATAATTAAGCCAGCTTATAAGTTGCAAGAAAGCATGATGAATTTTGTGCATTCTGCTTTCAAAGATGCGGATGTACTTATTTATTTGGTAGAAATAGGAGAAAGAGCATTGAAAGATGAAGCGTTTTTTGAAAAAATAAAAAACACAAAAATTCCACTTTTACTTCTTGTAAATAAAATTGATTTGTCCCAGCAAGAAGAAGTTGAAAAACAAATTAATCATTGGAAAGAGCAAGTTCCTAATGCGGAGATTTTGCCCATTTCAGCACTCAACAAATTTAATATGGATAAGATATTGGAACGAATAATAGAACTCTTGCCAGTATCGCCTGCCTACTATGATAAGGATGCAATAACCGACAAACCAAAACGATTTTTTGTTTCAGAAAGCATTCGAGAAAAAATATTAAAACACTACAAAAAAGAAGTTCCTTATTCTGTGCAGGTGGAAGTGGAGGAGTTTGAAGATGAAGAAAATATCATCAGAATAAGAGCCATTATTTTTGTGATGAGAGAGAGTCAAAAAGGAATTATAATCGGCCATAAGGGTGCTGGAATTAAAAGAATTGGAACAGAGGCAAGAAAGGATTTGGAGCGCTTTTTCGACAAAAAAATATTTTTGGAAACAGTAGTAAAAGTGAAGAAAAATTGGCGTAATGATGACAGACAATTAAAAAGTTTTGGATATGAATAATATAGTGGCCATAGTCGGAAGACCAAATGTGGGAAAATCCACCATTTTTAATCGGCTGACTCAAACCAGACAAGCCATTACAGATAAGGAGAGTGGGGTAACCAGAGATAGGCATTACGGAAAATCGGAGTGGAACGGAAAAGAGTTTTCTGTAATTGATACGGGTGGTTATGTAGAAGGATCGGATGATATTTTTGAAAAAGAAATTCGTAAACAAGTAGAACTCGCTATTGATGAAGCGAATGTGATTTTGTTTTTGGTAGATGCTAAAGATGGTATTACGGATTTGGACCAATCGGTAGCACAACTACTAAGAAGAACTGAGAAAAAAGTAATTCTTGTCGCCAATAAAGTGGATAATACTCAACTGCTAAATGAAGCGGTGGAATTTTATAATTTAGGAATGGGCGATTATATTCCCATTGCTTCCATAAGTGGTAGTGGAACAGGAGAAATGTTGGATGAATTGGTTAAACATTTTGTGGAAGACAAGGCGGAAGAAGATTTAGGAATTCCAAAATTTGCGGTAATTGGCCGTCCAAATGTTGGCAAATCTTCCTTTATAAATGCACTAATTGGAAAAGAACAAAACATTGTAACTGAAATTGCTGGAACCACCAGAGATTCTTTGAATACGCCTTTCAACAAATTTGGTTTTGATTTTATTTTAGTAGATACAGCCGGACTTAGGAAGAAAAGAAATGTGCATGAAAATTTGGAGTTTTATTCAGTGATGCGTTCTGTTCGTGCCATTGAACATTCGGATGTTTGTGTACTTATGGTAGATGCAACAAGGGGCTTTGAGGCTCAAGACCAACGCATTTTCCACATTGCAGATAGAAATAAAAAAGGGGTTGTAATATTAGTGAATAAATGGGATTTGGTGGAGAAAGACACCCAAACCACAAAAGAGATGGAAGAACACATAAGGAAAAAAATTGCTCCTTTTTCGGATGTCCCTATTTTGTTTGTTTCCGCACTGAACAAACAAAGATTATTGAAAGGATTGGAAACGGCCATCCATGTGTACAACAATAGAATGCAAAAAATTTCCACTTCAAAATTAAATGATGTGATGTTACCTTTGATTGAGCAAAATCCACCACCAGCACTCAAAGGAAAATACATTAGAATAAAATTTTGCACACAACTACCAACATCTACCCCCACTTTTGCTTTTTTTGCAAATCTTCCGCAATACATAAAGGACCCTTACAAACGTTTTATAGAAAACAAATTGCGAGAAAATTTTGATTTCTCTGGTGTTCCAATTCAGATTTATTTTAGGAAGAAATAGATTTATTATACACCCCCAGCCTCTCTTTTTAGAGGGGAGGAATTTACTGAATCATCAATTTTCTCTGCTCGGTTTTGTTTCCGTTTTTCAGTTTTACAAAGTAGATTCCTTTGTTGGCTGTGCTTAAATCAATTTGCTCTAATCCACCACTAATTTTTTCTTTCCAAATTAATTTACCAAGTGTAGTGAAAATTTCTACTTCCAAATCATCTACATCTGTTCTGATGGTAAAAATTCCTTTGGTAGGATTTGGATAAATGGAAGTATGGAAAGTAGTCGTCTCTTGGATTGCTAAAATATTTTGCCCATTAATGTTTACATTATCCATAAAAAAGCGATTTCCATAATCATTTATCGCCACAAAACGCAGCATAATAGTATCGCCATTATAGCCCTGAGCAGTCAAATCCAAACTATCAGTAGCCCATGTGCCACAACTAGGATACCAAGGGCTATTTACATATCCTGTGGTTTGCAAGGCTGTTCCGCTTGCTCCATAAATAGAATCCCAACTTGCTCCACAATCAGTAGAAATTTCAATTCTGAGTCCATCCGCATAACCACTAAATCCGCAATAAGCATAATCGTAAGTTAGCCAGTTTTGGGCACTTGCGCCCCCTCCTAATTTAATTTTATTGGTAAGCAAATACACTTCTTCTCCTCTTTGGTTTATCCAATAATGGTTGATATAAACTGCTGTTGTCGGCACACAATTTATCCCTGTGTCTAATTCAATAGAGTTCCAGCCAAAGGACCAATCCGGTCTTGTCCATCCCTCTGGAGGATAAATGCTACTCTCAAAATCTTGCACATAGTTTATTGTATTTGTAATTAAAGAAACACTGTCGGTATAAGAAATAAAATCAGTAATGGTTTGCGTGCTAGAACCAAAAGCATCCGTTACTTTTAGGGTAACATCATAAGTTCCAGGACCGTTATAAACTACCACTGGATCTTCCAAAGTAGAGGTGCTAGGCGTACCGCCAGGGAAAGACCAATCCCATAATGCACTGCTTAATCTCACTGCCGAATGATCCACAAAACGAATGGTATCATCCAAACAATTGATGGTGCGTTTATCAGCAGCAATTTGTGCTGATGGAGGCGTGTTTTCAAACAAATCAATTTCGTATGCACTTCTGTTGGTTCCGTTAATTAAAAGCCCTTCTCTATAATAAGGAATCAGTTGGGTAGAGGAAGTCCTAAGTGGCAAATTATTATCATAAATTACCCAGTCGGGCATGCTATCATTTCTGTAAAAAACGGTTGTCCGTGTTCCCAAATAAACCCCGCCATTACTTCCTCTTTGGTGTTCTATATTGGTAGGTTTGTGTCCGTCCAAAGTTGGGGTGCTAAGGTTAGTCCAATTCTGCCCACCATCAGTTGATTTAAATACTTTATAGCCATCAATAAAAGAATAATTTCCGCTTTGGGTACATCTTGCAATCCAAAGGGTATTTTCATCACTACTACTTA
>CATMIT010000101.1 GCA_950069165.1 uncultured Flavobacteriales bacterium | reverse complement strand
TGATGCTTGTATTTCGTATTGATAAATCTGTATATTTTGAGTTGATTTTCCCCTCTAAAATATAGGTATAATCAAAATCAGCTTTCGTATTAAAAAAGTAAAAATAACCCCACGCTTTTGCTTTTTGCATTGGCCGAAAAACAATAGGACTTTCTCTAGTTCCTCTTGCCATAAAATTGCCGTGAACTAAAATATTTACGCCAGTATCTAATCTAATTTCTACGCCCTTTTCAATAATCAGTTTTGCATTTTTCTCTATGCTAATCGTTTGATTTAAAACATAAGGACTCCCGTTTTTTTTCAAAATAAGGATTTCAGAAATAGAGTTTGGAAGATAAGTGCAAGTCACTTTTTCAAACACATTTTTAGAGTTAAATCCATCAATAAAAAACTCTCCATCAGTTGCAGTAACTTTCCAATAATATTTTCCTGAAGGTAATTTTTCAGTAAATAGTAATGTTGTATCGTTTGTATATTTGGTGACAAGTTTTAAGGAGTCCTTGAACAAAAAATCAGAGCTAACAAAAAGCGTATAGCTTATTTTTTTTCCTTTCGGACTTTTGGAAGTAGTCCACTCAAATAATATTTCATCACATACTTTTCTCTCAATTGTTTTTACTGCAAAAGAACTTGGCCAAGTGGCAAAGTGCGCTTTTAGTATCCTATTCCTGTTTTTAAAAAATTTTCGTTCTTTTTCTAAAAACTCTTTCCACTGACTTATGCTATTGATTTGGTCTGTGCTATCTTTTGCAACTGAACTTTCAAGCAAGAATTCTAACTCATCAATAATAGGAAGGATTGCATTTGGTGAAACAGAAGTTCTAGATAATTCATCTATTCTATTTTTGACATCAGCAAACATTTGAGGATTCAAAAAAGCCCTTTCAATTAATGGATTATCCGATTCCCATTCACTTGAAGTTCGGTGGTATTGATATGGCATCCAATCATAATAGGAAAGCGTTTTATCCATATCCCAAGGCAAGAGTTCCCATCTTCCTCTGTTATGGTAGAGGTAATAATTATGGTAATAAGTACTAGCGTTTGCTAAATAGATATTTAAAGCAATGATATTAATGAGTTGGGGATAATTAAAAACAGACTTTATAAAACCGATATACAAACTATCCGGAACAGTATTAACATCAGCAATTAGCTTTTTCAAATCATTCCAATTCCCATTTTCTCCAACTTTCTTTTCCCATTTCCTCTCCATTTCATCAAAAATACTCATGCAAGCACCATCTTTTGTTGACTTATACAAATTCCCTTTATCGCCCATTAAATTATTTTTTAGAAAATCAGCATCCATATTTTCAACCTTCAAATACAAACCAAAATATTCTCCATTTATAAACAATTTCGCAAAAGATGTTTGGAAGCAATTCTGCCCAGATGCCCTCATAATTTGACTACTTAAATATTGTCTGATGTAACTTTTGTCAGAAAATTCAGCATTAAAATTTAACACTTGTTCTAATTTTCCAAACCTCTTTAAAAACCTCACTTTTAAAGATTTTTTAGCATCTTTTCTTGAAGAATCTCCACGAATTCTCATTCTAGCTTTTGAAGAATCTCCATTAGAAACAATTTGTATGGGGATATAGGTGTTGTCTTTGTAGTTAGTATAAATATAATTTAAGGAATCCGGATTGCAGAGAATATGGTACTCCTCTAAAACGGGTTGAGAGTAGTAGATAGAGTTGTCCGTATCGCAAGCAGTAAAAATAAATAAAATGAAAATAAATCGGAATAGTGGATTAATCATTAACTTACGGATATTTTCTTTAAGTGAAAGGAGCATTTATTTTGAGCATAAAATTACTATTTTTACCGAAATGAAATCTAAATAAGTGAGCAGAAAAAAAGTTGTATTAATTTGGCTAATAATTTTCTCCCCTTTTATCGGGCTATTTTCAGCCATTTACCTAACCTCATTTGGTTTTTTTGGCCCACTACCAACTTTCGAGCAATTAGAAAATCCTAAAAATAATTTAGCTACTGAAATTATTTCAGAAGATGGAGTGGTGCTAGGGAAATACTTTTTTGAAAACAGAAGTAATGTGAAACACCATGAGTTACCTGAGAACCTAATAAACGCCCTAATTGCTACTGAGGATATTCGGTATATGGGCCATTCAGGAATTGATGCGCGCTCATTGGTGAGGGCAGTAGTTGGGCTCCTATTTGGAAGTGGAAATTCTGGAGGAGCAAGCACCATCACACAGCAATTAGCAAAAATGCTTTTCACCGAAAAACCAAGTTCAGGGATTGACAGGGTAATGCAAAAATTCAAAGAATGGATAATTGCAATTCGGCTCGAAAAACAATACACGAAAGAAGAAATTTTGGCTATGTATCTTAATCGTTTCGATTGGGTAAATAATGCAGTTGGTATAAAGTCCGCCTCTCAAGTTTATTTTAATACTATTCCTTCAAAACTAACTATAGAAGAATCAGCAATGTTTGTAGGGATGCTAAAAAATC
Organism: uncultured Flavobacteriales bacterium; assembly: GCA_950069165.1. Classification (GTDB taxonomy): domain Bacteria; phylum Bacteroidota; class Bacteroidia; order Flavobacteriales; family BACL11; genus DUAL01. The sequence goes on along the minus strand of CATMIT010000101.1, from coordinate 2,045 downwards.
CTGCCCTCTATAACCCCAATAGAAGAATGGAAATTACAAACGAAAGAAGAAATGTAGTGCTCTCACAAATGAATAAATATGAGTTTATTTCAGACTCGCTATACGAGACTTTAAAAAACCAACCTATTGTTTTAGATTTTAAAAGAGCAAGTCATAATGAAGGGCAAGCACCTTATTTAAGGGAACATTTAAGAGGAGAGTTAAAAAAATGGTGTACAAAACATATAAAACCAGACGGCACCTCATACAATCTTTATACGGATGGATTACGAATTCATACTACCATTAATTCAGGGCTGCAAAAATTTGCAGAACAGGCTCTTAAAGAGCACATATCTTCCTTACAAAAAGATTTTTATAAACATTGGAAGGGCTATAGTAAAGCACCATTCCCTAAGGATATGGAATGGGAACAAATTAATGCGATTATTGACCAGGGCATGAGGCGATCGGAAAGGTATAGAAAACTTAAAAAAGCAGAGAAATCGGAAACAGAGATAAGAGCAGTATTTAAAAAGAAAGTTCCAATGACACTTTTTTCATGGGCCAAGGAAATTGACACGGTTTTATCCCCAAGAGATTCCATTAAGTATAATAAATATTTTATCCATTCAGGTATGATGAGTATGGATCCAAATACTGGGATGGTAAAAGCCTATGTTGGAGGAATAAACCACCGGTATTTTAAGTATGATCATGTGGTAGTGGGCAAACGACAAGTAGGCTCAACCTTCAAGCCGTTTTTATATTCCTTAGCCATGCAAGAAGGTTATTCGCCATGCTATGAAGTACCAAATGTTCCTGTTGTGTTTGATAAAGATAAATGGGGTTTAGATAAAGACTGGATTCCGAAAAATTCGGATGACAAATATGAAGGTGCAATACTAACTTTAAAGTTCGGAATGGCAAATTCTATAAATACCGTTACCGCCTATATAATGAAACAATTCGGCCCGCATGCAGTAGTGGATTTTGCCAAAAAAATCGGAATACAATCAAACATGTTAGCTGTCCCATCACTGTGCTTAGGGACTTTAGATTTATCCGTTTATGAAATGGTGGGGGCCTATTCTACATTTGTAAATAATGGTGTTTGGACAGAGCCAATTTTCATCACAAAAATAACAGATAAAAATGGTGTTATTTTAGAGGAGTTCCAACCAAAAACCAGGGAGGCTATGAGCAAGAATACCGCCAACCTGATGGTGCGTATGTTACAGGGAGTGGTAGACGGTGTTTATAATAAAAATGCAAACACTACCATGGGAACAGGGGTTCGTTTGCGTTTTAAGTATCAATTTAAAAATGAAATGGGAGGGAAAACAGGAACAACCCAAAATAATTCGGATGGTTGGTTTATGGGAATTACTCCTAATTTGGTAACTGGAGTTTGGTCTGGCTGTGAGGATAGAAGCGTTCATTTCCGCTCAACACGTTATGGACAAGGAGCAAATATGGCGCTTCCTATTTTTGCCGAATATATGCACAAAGTTTATGCAGATACAGTGGAGACTGGCATTTATCCTGTTGATTTTGTTATCCCCAGAGCAATTGATGTAAAAATGAATTGCGGAGAAATATTTGAAACCCAAAAAAATAATAATTTTGATGAAGAGCTATGATAAATAAAGTAATACATACAGTAGAGGAGGCTATTGCTGGAGTAGAAAGTAATATGACTTTCATGGTGGGTGGTTTCGGACTTTCTGGAATTCCTGAAAACTGCATTGCGGCACTATCAAAAAAAAAGATTTTTGGACTAACTTGTATTTCCAATAATGCAGGGGTGGATGATTTTGGGTTGGGACTTTTGTTAAAGCGTAAACAAATCAAAAAAATGATTTCCTCTTATGTTGGTGAGAATGCTGAGTTTGAAAGGCAAATGCTAAGTGGTGAATTGGAAGTTGATTTAATTCCACAAGGTTCTTTGGCAGAAAGATGTAGAGCAGGAGGGGCAGGAATACCCGCATTTTTTACCCCTGCTGGTTTCGGCACTGAAGTAGCAGAAGGAAAAGAGGTGCGCGAATACAATGGAAAACCCCATA
>CATMIT010000100.1 GCA_950069165.1 uncultured Flavobacteriales bacterium | reverse complement strand
TCTTCATCAACAACAAATGCAACCTGCATTCTATGCTGATCAATTGTGCTAATCGCATCTCGGACGGTGGCGATTCTATAAATTAATGTTTTTTCCCAATTCACAATTATATCTATAATTTGTTTAAGGTTTTTTGATTAGCTACTAAGAAAAGTCTCTAAGAGGTAAAATTAGAGATTACTCTTTTGCCTTCACATTACCTTTATATTTATTTTCCATTCTATTTTTTAACTTCATTACTATTTTTTTCAATAATATGCAATATTCTGTTTCAAAAATATAAAATTTCCAAAATAGCCATAAATTATAAAAAATTTATTGCCTTTTAAATAAGCAAATAATAATTATATTTGAATAACTAAAACACACAATTATGAAAAAACTGCTACTTATATTAGTTTCTTTTCTACTTCTTTTTAGTTGCCAACAGCAGCAGCAAAAAACAATTATTTTATCCAAAGCATCCGACAACTATGTAAAATGGATAGAAGATGAAAATGTAATTATCCTAGATGCCTACACTATTAAAAATACGGATAGCATATTAGCATTAGCTGATGGTATTATCTTAACTGGAGGAGAAGACATCAATCCTTTGCAATATAATGACACGATAAATTTAGCAGTTTGTGAGATTATCAATTATCAAAGAGATACGCTTGAACGCAAATTATTTGATTTTGCTATGGAAAATAAATTGCCACTTATTGGCGTGTGTAGAGGAATGCAAATGATGAATGTAGCAAGTGGAGGAACACTGTATGGCGATATTCCTTCAGAAATTGGGACAACAGTTATTCACCGCAACAATGGAGAAGTAATGCATGAAATAGTTTTAGTGGATACTTCCTCCTTAATTTTTCCAGCAGAAACAGACACAATTATGGTAAACTCTTGGCACCATCAAGGGCTAAAAATTATGCCCAATCATTTAAGGGTTATTGCTCGATCTTATGATGGCTTGCCAGAAGCAGTAGTGATGGATAAAGTAGTTCATCCTTTTATGATTGCCGTTCAATTTCATCCTGAGCGCTTAGGAAAAGATAACATCATTCACAGGACAATGCGAGAAAGTTTTTACAAGGAAATAAGGAAATAAAACAATTTTCTTTTTATTAAAATAACTCTATTTTTTTAATAGTTTAAATTAGTGGTAATTAGAAGCAATCCTATTACATTTGCCGACTTAAATTTTATAGATGTTTCAGGATGTTTTATTTACTTTTTTAATTAGTCTTTCTCCTTTTGGGGAGGCGAGAGCTGGAATCCCTTATGGGAATTTAACCGGCTTACCTATTCTTTGGGTACTAATAATTGGTCTCTCAGCAAATTTATTAGTATTTCCTCTTTTTTATAAAGGGATTGAACTTTCAAATAAACATCTTTTAAAGAACCCACTGTATAAGAAAAGTGCTATTTATTTATCAGTGAGAGCAAGAGCTAAAACTAAAAAGGTAATTCAGAAGTATGGGGTTTGGGGCTTGATGATTTTTGTCATGATTCCATTACCCGTAACTGGCGCTTATATAGGAACCATTGCTGCTTATATTTTTGGTATTAGTTATCAAAAATCTTTAATTGCAATAAGTAGTGGAATAACCATTTCCTCTATTATGGTGGCTACATTCATGTATGTTATATAAGTTTCTTTCGTTTTTCAGGCAACTAAAAATTAGAAACTAGCAACTAAAATTCTATCTTTGCCCATCTATGAAAGGTAAAAAAACAGTACTTATTATTTTAGATGGTTGGGGACATGGCGATAAAACAAAATCAGACGCTATACATCACGCAAATACTCCTTTTGTGGATTCTCTTTACGCTAAATATCCTAATTGCGAACTCTTAACGGATGGAGAAAATGTAGGGCTTCCAAAAGGACAGATGGGGAACTCAGAAGTTGGCCATCTCAATATCGGTGCTGGTAGAATTGTGTATCAGGATTTGGCAAAAATCAATATTGCATGTGAAGACAACTCTATTGCAGAGCAAGAAAATCTGAAAAAATCTTTTGCATACGCAAAGGAAAATAATACTGCACTTCATCTAATTGGCTTAGTTTCTGATGGAGGAATTCACTCTCATCAAAAACATTTATACAAACTATGTGAACTTGCGCAACAGGAAGGGCTGGAAAATGTTTTCGTTCACGCCTTTACAGATGGTAGAGATTGCGATCCTAAAAGTGGAAAAGGATTTATCCAAAAATTAGAACAAAATTTGTTTGGAGCAAAAATAGCTTCCGTTTGTGGTCGGTATTACGCAATGGATAGAGACAAAAGATGGGAGAGAGTAAAAATATTTTACGATTTGATGGTAAATGGAATTGGTGAACAGTCGCACAATTTATCAGAAAGCCTTCAGAAATCTTATGATAATAGAGTAACAGATGAGTTCATCAAGCCTATTGTAAGTGTAGATGAAAATGGAAATTCGATAGCGACTATAGAAGAAGGAGATGCCGTAATTTGTTTCAATTTTAGAACAGATAGATGTAGAGAAATCACCACTGTTCTTACCCAACAAGATATGCTAGATTTTGGAATGAACACCTTAAATCTGCATTACACTACCCTAACCAATTATAATGCATCTTACCAAAATGTAAATGTAATTTACGATAAGGAAAACATCAAAAATACTTTAGGAGAGGTGTTGGAACAACACAATTTATCTCAAATCCGAATTGCTGAAACAGAGAAATATCCGCATGTTACCTTTTTCTTTTCAGGAGGAAGAGAAGCAGAATTTGTTGGAGAAAAAAGGTTGATGGTTAACTCACCAAAAGTAGCTACTTACGATTTACAACCTGAGATGAGTGCGCCTGAAGTCACCTCAATTATTGTAGCTGAATTGGGAAAAGGCGAATGTGATTTTGTTTGCCTGAACTTTGCCAACCCTGATATGGTTGGGCATACTGGCAATTACAATGCTATTGTAAAAGCAGTGGAAACAGTTGACTCATGTACCCAAAAAGTAGTGGAAGCAGGACTAAAAAATGACTATGCTTTTATCATAATTGCCGATCATGGAAATGCAGATTTTGTTATAAATGCAGATGGATCGCCAAACACAGCTCACAGCACCAATCCTGTTCCTTGCTTTGCACTCAATACAGGATTCGAAAAAATTGAGAATGGAATATTAGGAGATATCGCACCTACAATTTTAAAAATAATGGGAGTGGAAATCCCAACCCAAATGACTGGAAATATTTTAATAAAATAAAAATGGAACATATAAAAAATTACATAAACGAAAACAAAGACAGATTCATAAATGAATTAGTAGAGCTCTTAAAAATACCATCCATCTCAGCAGACCCAGCTTACAAAGCAGATGTACTTAATTGTGCGGATGCAGTAGCAAAAGCCATGAAAGATGCAGGGGCGGATAATATTGAAATTTGTAAAACGGAAGGCTATCCTATCGTTTATGGAGAGAAAATTATTGATACAAATTTACCAACGGTTTTGGTGTACGGACATTATGATGTGCAACCTGCTGATCCTTTAGAATTATGGATAAGCGGTCCATTTGAGCCAGTCATTAAAAAAACAGACATTCACCCTGAAGGCGCAATTTTTGCTAGAGGCGCTTGTGATGATAAAGGACAATTTTATATGCATGTAAAAGCCTTTGAATTGATGATGAAGACAAACACTTTACCCTGTAATGTGAAGTTCATGATTGAGGGAGAAGAAGAAGTAGGTTCTGAAAATTTAGGTGTTTTTGTAAAAGCAAATAAGGAACGATTAAAATGTGACGCCATCTTAATTTCAGATACTGGAATTATTGCAAACGATACGCCATCTATCACTACTGGCCTTAGAGGTCTCAGTTATATGGAAGTGGAAGTTACTGCCCCAAATCGTGATTTACATTCAGGGTTATATGGAGGTGCAGTAGCAAATCCTATCAATATTTTATGTGAGATGATTGCAAAAATGAAAGATGAAAACAATCACATTGCAATTCCAAAATTTTACGATAATGTAGTGGAGCTTTCAGTAGAGGAAAGAGCAGATATCGCCAGAGCACCTTTTTCATTGGATGCTTATAAAAAAGCATTAGACCTTTCTGATATTCACGGGGAAGAAGGATACACTACTATGGAACGTACTGGAATTCGTCCAACATTAGATGTAAATGGAATTTGGGGAGGATATACGGGTGAAGGAGCAAAAACCGTAATCGCTTCAAAAGCCTATGCTAAAATTTCTATGCGTTTGGTTCCCAATCAGTCAGATGAAGAAATTACAGAGAAATTCACAAAATATTTTGAGCGTATAGCACCAAAATCTGTAAAAGTAAAAGTAAGTCCTCATCATGGAGGAGAACCTTATGTTTCTCCAACTGATATTCCTGCTTATGTTGCTGCCAGTAAAGCCATGGAAACTACTTATGGTAAAAAACCAGTTCCGGTAAAAAGTGGAGGATCTATTCCAATTGTAGCACTTTTTGAGGAGGAGCTAGGCGTAAAATCTATCCTACTTGGTTTTGGTCTGGATTCGGATGCAATCCACTCTCCAAATGAGCATTATGGTATTTTTAATTACTTAAAAGGAATTGAAACTATTCCCCACTTCTTTGAAAATTA
>CATMIT010000099.1 GCA_950069165.1 uncultured Flavobacteriales bacterium | reverse complement strand
GCCACAAAACCATCTACACTATTTACAAAATAAGAATTCAGTAAATAATCACCAAATCTTTTTTCGTGAGGAATAAGGTTATCAATTACAACAATCACTTTTGTATGTTTATTATTCCTGACAATTCGTGAAATTGTGCCCAAACAAGGCGACAGAAAAGGAGTCCAATATTTCAAGATAAGAATATCTGGCCTTTGTTTTTTTAGTTTTAAGCCAATACGAATCCAATTGATAGGATTGATAGAATTTACTTCTTGTAAAATAGATAAATCATCTGGTTTTTTACTGGAAGAATATTGTGATTTTCCTGGAAACAAAAAATTAGGATATTGAAGATAAAAAGTGCTGATATTTACCCTATCGCCTGCTTCTTGAAAAGCCCTTGCTAAACGCTCGGTAAAAACAGCAATTCCTCCACGATAAGGAAATGCTGTGCTTAAAATAGTTACCTTCATTTTTAGATTCCTATTTTTTGTTCAATCTGATAATTATTTCTATCAGCAGAATTTCTTGAAATCATTTCGGCAATAAAGCCAGCAAGGAAAAGTTGTGCGCCAATAATCATGGAAGTAAGGGCGATATAAAAGCCAGATAATTCGGCAATATTTTTAGCTGGAAAACCAGTAAACATGGCATATAATTTAGTGCCACCAATGAAGGTGAAAAGTCCGAAACCGAGAACGAACATTAATGTGCCAAATACCCCAAAAAAGTGCATTGGTTTTTTACCAAAACGAGAGACAAAAGTAATGGTCATTAAATCTAGAAACCCATTAATAAACCGTTCCATACCAAATTTGGTTACCCCATATTTTCGAGCTTGATGCTCCACTACTTTTTCTGTTATATTTGAAAAACCTGCCCACTTTGCAATTACTGGAATATATCGGTGCATCTCTCCTCTTACTTCAATGCATTTTACAACCGCATTTTTATAGGCCTTTAGTCCGCAATTAAAATCGTGTAAATAAATGCCAGACGCCTTGCGTGCTGCCCAATTGAAAAGTTTGGTAGGAATTGTTTTTGTGATAGGGTCATATCTTTTTTTCTTCCAGCCAGAAACCAAATCATAACCATCCTTTGTTATCATTTTATAGAGATCTGGAATTTCATTCGGATTATCCTGCAAATCGGCATCCATAGTAATAACTACTTTTCCTTTTACCTTTGAAAACCCTACATTTAGGGCAGCTGATTTACCATAGTTTCTTCTGAATTTTATGCCTTTTACATTTTGGTTGGAAGTCGTAATTTGCTCAATTACTTCCCAAGATTTATCCTTGCTTCCATCATCTATCAAAATAACCTCATAAGTAAAGTTATTTTGTCTCATTACATTATCAATCTGAGTGCATAATTCGGACAAAGATTCTTCCTCATTAAATAAAGGGATTACTAAACTAATATTCATCATTATACTATTTTGTTTAGATTGTCTTTTTTAACAAATATGGAGATAATTAAAGAATAAATAAAACCTATAAAAGTACCACCAAGTACGCCTAATATTAGCATCCAGTGAGGTTGTATAAATTTGCCTGTCATCTCTAATGCTAAATCTAGTTCTTCATCTGATATTTCTGGATTACTCTCTAAAATAGCTTGTTCCGCTTTTTCCAGTATTTCATTTAGGGTATTTGGATCAATATAGTTGATGAAAATAAAAGTATAAAAAGCTAAAATTACAGAGGAGAAAAAAGCAACTGATGTTCCTAATTTTAAGGATTCACCATAAGAGATAAAACCACTGTTTTCAGTATCTCGAAACTGAATAATAGCATATGTTATTCCAGCTATAATCAATCCATTATTTAAAATAGTAGGCAGTAGTGAATTATTCTCATCTACCCCAAAACTCCACATTACAGAGGCAATAGCAACTAAGCACAGTCCTAAAACCGCACCATAGTTCATTGCAAATTTTCTAATATTCATTCTTAAAATTTTTAAAATTAAATCAGGCAAAGATAAACAAAAATAGATTTATAAAATTCCATAGCCCTTTTAAGAATAATCTTATTTTTGCGCCCCTAAGGGCAAGTCTTGTACGACCAGCTCCCTATGAACTCCCCCAGGACCGGAAGGTAGCAAGGGTATTAGGTTGTAGCGGTGCGATATAAGTAGCTTGCCCTTTTTTAAACTTATCCTGCTCCAACCCATCCTCTGCTTAGCATATGGCCTGTAAGCACGAGCAAAATTGATGTTTTCTGCTTTTACTAGATTTTCATCTTCTTTTAACAAATGATTCTCCAAATCAAAATCTTCAGAATAATTATATAAAAAACCTAATAATAAAACCTCAATTTTATTTAGAAAAATAACTTTATCTTTAGTAGAATTATAATGATAATCAAGAATATGAGTAATTAAGTATATTGGAGATATAATAATAAATATAGAAAGCCATTGGATAAAAAAGGTTCCTTCGCAAGAATTCTCATTATATAAATAAAAGTTATTTTCTTTCTTTATGCTTTTAGCTTTAACCTTTGAAACAGAATGCTCAATGCAAAATTTATTAAATTTATCTTTAATTTCATCTAACAGCACCTTTCTCCTTTTAGAATTTAAACTAGATTCATTTATTCTAGTTAATATTCCTTTATAGATAAATGAGATATCTAAATCGTATTTACTCTTTGTTATTGTTTTCATATAACAAATATATCAATTTAAGGTATTTATTCTGACCCCCATTCTGACCCCCGTAAAAACAAAACCCCTTGAATTTCAAGGGGTTAAGTGTTGTGTTGGCGGTCTGGACGAGACTCGAACTCGCGACCCTCCGCGTGACAGGCGGATATTCTAACCAGCTGAACTACCAGACCGGGTTTTTAAAAAGTGCTGCAAAACTAAAAGAAATTTTAATTCCTTAAAACATTTTTTGCCTTTTAAGTAAATAGGATGTTAAAATTTTATCAAATCCCTCATTTATATCTACTTCTACTAGGTCAATTTTGTACTGCAAACACTTTAATTTTAACTTTTCTAAATACTTTTTTGTAGCGACAGAGAATTCATTTCTTACTTCAACAGGATTTAGTTTGACTTCTTCATTGGTTTCTGCATCTACAAAGCGAATTGGTTTGTTATCAAAACCTAAATGTAATTCTGTTATAGGCTCACTTACATGAAACAAAATCACTTCATGTTTGTTGTATTTTAGGTGTTGAAGGGCGGAAAACAATTCATCCAAACTTTTTTCAGAATTATCCATCATATCAGAAAACAACATCACCAACGATCGTTTATGTATATTTTCAGCAATACTATGCAGGGCATCTATAGAAAAAGTTTTTTTTGGATTCTCAATTGTATTTGTTTCTAATGCCGTTTCCAACTCATGATAAATTAAATTCTGATGCCTTAGAGTCGTTCTGCAAGGAGTGTGCACATCCACTTTTTCAGCAAACATACTAAGCCCAACAGCATCTCTTTGTCTTTTTAAAAGGTTCATCAGCACAGCAGTAGCATAGACAGAAAAAAGCAACTTATTTGGCTTTTCAATGCTTGGTTTTTTAAAATTCGGATAATACATAGAGGAAGAAATATCAATAACCATCTGACATCTCAAATTTGTTTCTTCCTCATACTTTTTAATGAAAAGTTTATCTGTTCTTCCAAATAATTTCCAATCGATATGACGAGTAGATTCTCCAGAATTATACAATCGGTGCTCGGCAAATTCCACCGAAAATCCGTGATAGGGACTTTTGTGCAAACCGGTAATAAAACCCTCTACCACCTGATTAGCAAAAAAAGGTAAATTAAAATTCTTATTGGTTTCTTTTATAAAATTCATAAAATAAAAAAGGGCTAAAAGCCCTTTTGTTAATTAATAAGCTGAACTTACATATGTGCTTCTAGTTTTTCAAGCAATTGGCTTTTAGGCACCGCCCCAACCAATTTGTCAACTACTTCCCCATTTTTAAAAATCAGTAATGCAGGAATACTTCTAATGCCATAAGTTTGTGGAGTCTCAGAGTTGTCATCTACATTTACTTTTCCTACTATTGCTTTTCCTTCCAAATCTGTTGCGAGTTCATCCACAATAGGCCCAACAGTTCTGCAAGGACCACACCAAGTAGCCCAAAAGTCAACCAATACTGGTTTGTCAGAATTTAAAACAACTTCCTGAAAGTTTGCGTCTGTAATTTCTAATGCCATTTTTTCTTTTTTATTTATTGTGCAAATCTATTTAATTCTATGTGATTTTTAATCCAACTTCTGCAATTTTTTCTACTTCCTGAATAAATTCTTTGTCAATATTTAATTTTCTATTTCTGGAAAGCAATTCAAGTGCATATTTTTTCTGATTATTATTAATCTGAATAATCAAAGAGTGTTTTCCGCTATTTTTGTTGGTTGCATCTGTAATTTTCTTGATAAGCTGATCATTAATGTCATTTAAATCTAATTCCATCACAATGTTTCTCACTTCTTTATCAACAAGTTCAGCAAGCAGTTGAATATCATGTATCCTAAACTCTAATTCATCCTCATTATAGGGTCGTTTTTGCACTTTTCCTTTTACAAAAAGCAACCACCCATCCGTAAAATATGACTTGTATTTTATGTAATCATCTCTAAAAATAAAGAAACGATTATTGTCACGGTAATCCTCCAAA
>CATMIT010000098.1 GCA_950069165.1 uncultured Flavobacteriales bacterium | reverse complement strand
AACCCTACATTTTCCATTTCTTTGTGAAGTGAATTAGTTGCTCCTTGCCAAATTCTTGCTCCTTTTATATCAATCCCTAAAAAGTTCTTCTCTGGATATTTTTCGGCCAAGCCCACACTATATTCCCCTTTTCCACAGCCCAACTCCAAAACAAGTGGGTTGTCATTATTGAAAAAATCTTTTTTCCATTTTCCTTTCATTGCATAACCCTGCCTTAAAACCTCCAATGTTGGTTGTTGTACATGAGGATACTTCTGCATCTGATCAAACTTCTGTAACTTATTTTTTGCCAAATATCTTATTTTAATGCAAAAGTAAGGGTGTTTTATTTATTTTCGGCATGTGAAAACAAAAAAAAGAATTTTAGTAACACCCCTTGATTGGGGAATTGGGCATGCTACTAGATGTATCCCGATTATTAATGCGCTTATTTCACACAATTTTGAAGTTATTATTGCTTCTGATAGTAGACCAATGCATCTTTTAATAACTGAATTTCCTGAATTGGAAGCCATTCGTTTTCCTGGATATAATATAAAGTATCCCAAATTTTTACCAATGAGCTTGAGCATGCTTTTACAAATGCCAAAACTTTTATTGGGGATAAAAAAAGAGCATACAGTTTTAGAAGACATTATTACAGATTACAAAATTGATGGCGTAATTTCAGATAACCGTTTTGGCTTATTTACTGCAAAAGTACCTTCTGTTTTCATTACGCATCAATTGGAAATTAAGAGTCCTTATTTTATTGATGAAATCAGAAATCTCAATTATAAATACATCAAAAAATTTGATGTTTGTTGGATAATGGATGACGAAAAAGAAAATTTAGCAGGTAGTCTTTCCAAACCAAAATTTTTACCTAATAACAGTCTCTATATAGGCGTGCAGTCTCGTTTTGAAAAAAAATATGTAGAAAAAAAATATGATATTCTCGGAATTGTTTCCGGTCCAGAGCCACAAAGAAGCATTTTTGAAAAAGGATTGATAAAAGCATTAAAGGATAGAGAAGAAAAATCACTAATCGTATTAGGGAAACCAGAACAAAACTCAAGCGAGCAAATAGGCAGTCTTAGTATAAAATCTCATTTGAATGCTAAAGATTTAAATACTGCTATATTGCAATCTGATTTAATAATTTGCAGGCCTGGTTATTCCACTATAATGGACTTGTCAAGGCTGGGAAAAAAGGCAATTTTTATTCCAACTCCTGGGCAAACCGAACAAGAATACTTAGCAGAAAATTTTAAGAAAAAAGGAATTTGTTTTGCTCAAAATCAAAGTGATTTTGATTTGCAAACTGCAATAGAAAAGAGTAACACTTTTACTGGATTTACAAATTCAAGTCATAATAAAACTAACTGGGGGAAGTTATTCCTTGTTTTTAATGGAGTATGAGAAAGTTATTTGATTTTTTGGATAAAAAAGTGGAAAAAGTATAAATTTGCAGGCGAAATAATAGATAATTATAAAATATGGGATTCGGAATTTTTGAATTATTAAAATTGGTTGGGGCGCTTGGTTTTTTCATCTATGGGATGAAGGTGATGAGTGATGGAATACAAAAAGTGGCAGGAAGCAAAATGAGAAGTATTTTAAGTAAAATGACTTCCAACCGATTTCTGGGAATTACAACTGGATTTTTAATTACCGCACTCTTGCAATCCTCCTCCGCAACCACTGTAATGATTGTAAGTTTTGTAAATGCAGGATTGCTTTCTTTGGTAGAATCCATTGGGGTAATTATGGGTGCTAATATTGGCACAACCATTACCGCATGGCTTATTTCTCTACTCGGATTTAAAGTACAAATATCAGCTATTGCCTTGCCAATTATTGCGATTGGTTTCCCCATGATGTTTTCTTCTAAATCAAACATTAAAGCCTTGGCAGAAGTATTTATAGGTTTCGCTCTCCTATTTATGGGATTGGATGAACTGAAGCATGCCGTTCCAAACTTGAAAGAAAACCCGGAGTTTTTAAGTTTCCTTGCCAACTATGCAAATATGGGAATACTTTCAACAATTATATTTATAGGTGTTGGGACACTCCTTACTTTAATTGTACAATCTTCCTCAGCAGCTATGGCGCTTACGCTTGTAATGTGCTATGAAGGATACATCCCATTTGAATTAGCAGCAGCCATGGTATTGGGAGAGAATATAGGAACAACCATTACGGCTAATCTTGCGGCAATGGTTGGAAATGTGCACGCCAAAAGAGCAGCAAGAGCACATTTTATTTTCAATATTTTTGGAGTAATTTGGATGGTTTTTTCCTTCCAATTTTTTATAACAACTATTGATAGTTATATGGTAACTAATATGGACTTGTCTCCTTTGAATTTTGATATTTACAATCCTGTTGCTATCCCAATAGGACTGTCTATTTTCCACACAACATTCAATATCCTAAATGTACTTTTCCTTGTAGGTTTTGTCCCATTAATTAGCAGAATAGTGATTAAAATACAGCCCTCAAAAGGAGAGGTGGATGAGGAATTCCACTTGGAACACATAGGCACAGGACTGATGCAAACTACCGAACTCTCTATTTTGGAGGCGAACAAAGAAGTAGTTAAATTTGGAAATATTATTGCTAAATTATTTGGCTTTATTCCAGAATTATTGAAAGAAAAAGACGATAAAAAATTCAGAACGTTAATGGCACGAATACGAAAATATGAAGATATAACAGATAGAATGGAAGTGGAGATTGCGGACTATTTGGCTAAAGCATCACAAGGAGAATTAAGTGTTGAAGCGTCTGTAAAAGTAAGGTCAATGATTTCTATGATAAATGATATGGAAAGAATTGGTGATATTTGTTACCAAATGTCCATTTCGGTGGAAAGAAAAAGTGAGCAAAAAGCACAGTTTATGCCCGACCCGACTACTAGTTTGGAAGAGATGATAGCGGAAGTAACTAAAGCATTGCAGGTGATGAATAAGAACCTAAATACTAATTATTCTCAAGTTATTTTAACTGAGGCAGATGAAGTTGAAATTGTTATTAATAAGCTAAGAAATAAGCTAAGAAAAAAATACTTGGAAAAAATAGAAAAGGGAGAAGTAAAAATTCAAACCGCCATGATTTACAATAATTTGATTCACTCCTTAGAGAAAGTTGGAGATCATATTTTTAATATTTCTGAAGCAATAGTTGGAGATAAATAAAAAGATAGATGTTAGTATTTAGACAATAGACTACAGAAAAAAATGAACAAAATACTTTTAACAATAGCAATAGCTTTATTAAGCATCCCTTCTATAAATTCACAAACTACTGACAAAGAAGTAACCTTTGGTGGGAGAATAATGTATGATATGGCTACTTGGGGGGCTGAAGAATTTGACAACATTGGCACTGAATTTAGAAGAGTTCGGATTTACAGTTCAGGCAAAATGTACGGGACAGTAAAATATAAATTGCAATTGGAGTTTGCTGGAGGGAAAATTGCCTTTAAAGATGTTTTTATTGAGTTAAACAAATTACCAATTAAAGGAAATTTGAGAGTAGGACACTTTAAAGAGCCTTTACGATTGGAAGCACTAACTTCTAGTAAATACATAACCTTTATGGAAAGAGGCTTACCTATTGCCTTTGCTCCTGAGAGAAATACAGGTGCAATGTACCACACTACTTTTGGTGAAAAATTATCTATTCAATCTGGAGTTTTTAGAAATAGTGATGCTTTTGGAAATAATAAATCGGCTACAAATAATGTAAATATAACATCCAGAATTACTTATTTGGCAATTAGTGATGGAGATAAATTACTACATTTGGGTATTTCAAACAGCATCCGAAAAAATTCTGATAATGATTATGGGTTTTCGTCAAGAGCAGAAAATCATATGGGAAGTGAATTGCTGTCTGTTGAATTTACAAACCAAGTAAAAGATGTGAATATTATTGCTGGGGAAATGGCTTATGTGAATAGCTCTTTATCTCTGCAAGGGGAAGTAATACAAACAACAGTAAATACCGAGATTGTACAGGGTAACACGCCCTTTACTCATGAGATAATATCGTATTACGGACAAGTTTCTTATTTCTTAACGGGTGAAAACAGACCTTACAAAAGTTCATTAGCAGGTTTTGGAAGAGTGAAACCAAAGAACAATTATGGTGAAAATGGTTGGGGAGCATTGGAAGTTGCTGCACGATTCTCAGCTATTGACATGAAAGAAGATGGCTCATTAGAAGATTTCACCATTGGTCTTAATTGGTATTTGAATCCAAACACAAGAGTGATGCTGAATTATGTAATGGGCGAATTAACAAATGGAGTAGGAGAAGTCACAACTGAAAATGCAGTAATGATGAGGATTCAGTTGGATTTTTAAACGACAAAACATACAAAAGGTAAGGAGGCAATTGCCTCCTTCTTTTATTGCATCACTTTTTCACTAAAAGAAGCCATTTTTTTGTGTATTATTTCTTGCTTATAAGAAATGGCATCAATGTAAATAAGTTTCACATTCAAATATTCTTTCTCTGCATGAAACAGCTCCAATTGAGAGGCCGTTCCTAATTGTTGTCTTTCCAGGGATTGCTTATAAGCCAATTTGGCATAATCAACCGATTGCTTGGCCAATTCATACTGCTCATTAGCTGAATTAGATGCTGTAACAAGTGAATTCATC
>CATMIT010000097.1 GCA_950069165.1 uncultured Flavobacteriales bacterium | reverse complement strand
AGTACTACTTATACAACGAGTGGAACATATACAAATATTTCTATTAATAGTTCTGGTTGTACACTAACGGAGACATTAGTATTAACGATTAATAATAGTAGCTCATCAATTACTTCTATTACTTCTTGTGATAGTTACAGTTGGAACAATGTTACATACACAAATAGTGGTATTTACACATTTGCAACGACTAATGCTAGTGGATGTGATAGTATAGCAACACTTAATCTAGTTATAAATGGTTCTCCAGTAACGCCAATTATTACACAACCTTTTGCAACAACTCTTGAGGTAAGCAATGGTCCTTTTCCTTTTTATCAATGGTATCGAAATTATATTGCTATTGCAGGAGCAACAGGACCTATGTTAAATATCTTCCAAGCTGGTATGTATTCAGTTGAAGTAACCTCAGATGAGGGTTGTAGAAGTGAATCTGCAGGATTCCCAATTGGAGTGACAGGGATTAGTGAGGAGGCATTGAAAGAATTCAAATTATATCCTAACCCAACACGGGAAGTAGTTTTCTTACAAACTCCTCAACGATTAGGTACGGATTATGCAGTAGAACTTTACGACTCTCAAGGAAAAAGACTGTGGCATGTTGATATTGAGAAACTACATACCAATGAGTTGATGATTAAGATGTCAAATAATGCGAATGGCTTCTATCATATAATTATAAGATATGCCAATGGAGATGTTTGGAATCAGAAATTAATTAAGCAATAAAAACAAAAAAACAATGAATATGAAACGACAATTTAGCATTTTATGCACCATCTTGCCAATGATTATAATGGCACAAGGAGATTTTAATCCCCAATTGGTTGAGCCCGGCAAGTTATCAGTTGGTGTTAATTTAGGCACGGTTTACGATATTGATATCACCAGTTTAAATACTTCTTATTCAGATAGAGAATTGAGTAGTGATCTTTCAGACGATCCTTCTTTCTCGTATTTAGTATCTTTAAATTATCAAACTACACCATCATTATCTATTGGTTTAAATTGGGGCTCAGGTTCCATTTATGGTAAAAATGAATTTCAGTATTGGAATGGAGAATACATTCAGTATAATTTTACTACTCAATTAAATATATTTAGTTTAACTCCAAAAACAACTGCTTATGGTAGCATAGGGATAGGAATTATCGGTTATACTTCAAATAGAAGTTTTATTTTTGATGATAAGACTTTCGTAAATAAGAAGGGAGAAAGTTTTAAAACTAATGTCTCAATTGGCTTACAATACCAGCTTAACGATAAATGGTTAGCTATGATTGACGCTTCTTACGAGCGGGTAGCTGATAGTGATTTTGATGCTTGGGACAACCCGGTGGATCCTAATGGATTTTATGTAGATTATCATAATTTCTTATATACTTCTGTTGGATTGCGTTTTACTTTGGGTGCAAATGAAAACAAAGTAGAGGATTTACAAAAGATGATTGAAGAATTTGGTTCCATTATACCAACATCTCAAGATTATAGAAATCTAGAAGAGAATTATAGAGCTGTAGAAGGGATTGAGAATTTATTGGATAGAGTAGAATTACGTCTTTCTGAATTAGAATCCCAAAAACAAGCAGAGGAAAATAAAGATTTTGAAACTGCTAAATTCCTTACAGAAGAGTTAAAAGGGCGTTTATTCTTTGCTGCAAATAGTGATGCAATAAATGTTACTGCGTATCCTGCATTAACAGATTTTGTGAAGCTTTTAGAAAAGCATCCTTCTTGGTCGGCAGAGATTATAGGCTATGCTGATAGTGATGCTTCTGAAGAGTATAATTTAATTTTGTCAAAGAATAGAGCAATATCTGTTGTAGAACATTTAAAAGGATTAGGAGTTTCGAGTGAAAGATTAACTTTTGCTTTTAGGGGAGAAAGTGAACCTTTTGTAGAAAATAATACTAAGAATGGGAAAACACTCAATAGAAGAGTAGAAATAATTACTAAGAAATAGAAATATCTGTTGTTGGGATAAAAGTCAGGTGTAAAATCTAAAATCTACCTCCTTATCAAAGTAAGGATGTAAAATAAAAAAAGAGAGCCGTACGGCTCTCTTTTCATTTAGTAGCGGGGGCAGGACTCGAACCTGCGACCTTTGGGTTATGAGCCCAACGAGCTACCAACTGCTCCACCCCGCGATTTAGGGCTGCAAATATAAGGCATAAACTTTATTTGTCAATACTAAGAGCAAAGTTATTTTACTCTTTTTCAAAAATGTATTTTTGTACCCATGATTTCAGTAAGTAATCTTTCATTGTATTTCGGTGGGCAAGATGTGTTCAATGGGATTTCTCTTTCTGTAAATAAGGGAGATAAAATCGGTTTGGTGGGCAAAAATGGTGCTGGAAAATCTACATTACTTAATTTGTTTGCAAGTAAAATGACTCCAAATTCTGGAGATGTAGCAATTCCAAATAGTTTGAAAATCGGCTATTTAACGCAAGATTTGGATTTCAAAGATGAATTAACTGTGATTGATGAGGCCAAAAAAGCATTTACAGACATCAACATCTTACAAAAAAGTATAGATAATCTAAATATGGAAATATCCAAACGGACAGATTTTGAGTCGGATTCCTATTTAGAGCTTATCAATCAATTGCACGAAAAACAAGAGGAATTTCAAATAAAAGGAGGAAATGATTTGCAAAGTACAATCAGCCAAGTGCTTCTGGGATTGGGTTTTATGCAGTCCGATTTCCCCCGGCAAACTAATGAGTTTAGTGGTGGTTGGCGAATGAGAATAGAATTGGCCAAAATTCTTTTACAAAAACCAGATGTAATGCTACTAGATGAGCCAACCAACCATTTAGATATTGAATCCATTATTTGGTTGGAAAATTGGCTCAAAAAATATAAAGGGGCTTTGGTTTTAGTATCGCACGATCGTTTGTTTTTAGATAGCGTAACCAATAGAACAGTTGAAATTGCTTTTGGAAAATTGAATGATTATAAAGCGTCTTATACTAAATATGTTACTCTTAGAAAAGATAGGCAAGAAAAGCAAATTCAGGCCAAAAAGAATCAGGATAAATACATTGCTGAAACAAAAGTTTTAATCAATAAATTCAGAGCCAAAAAGAACAAAGCTTCTTTTGCTCAAACCCTTATTAAAAAATTGAAGAAATTAGATAGAATTGAGGTGGAACAAGAAGATATTGCAAAAATGAAATTCAAATTTTCTCCCGCTCCTCATTCTGGAAAAGTGAGCTTGATAGCAAAAAGTATTTCTAAAAATTATGAAAAATTGCAAGTGCTGAAAGGCGTAAATCTCGAAATTGTAAAAGGAGAAAAAATCGCCTTTGTAGGAAAAAATGGAGAAGGGAAAACAACCCTAGCCAAAATAATTGTAAATGAATTAGAGTTTGAAGGAAATGTAAAATTAGGCCATCAAGTTCAGATTGGATATTATGCCCAAAACCAAACAGATTTTTTAGAAGATAACAAAACCGTTCTCCAATGCATACAAGATGCGGCAAATGCAGAAACAAGCCCTAAAGTTAGGAATATTTTGGGTTCTTTCCTTTTTTCCAATGATGATGTAGATAAGAAAATAAAAGTGCTTTCAGGAGGTGAAAGAGCAAGGGTTGCCCTTTGTAAATTACTTTTGGAACCTATTAATTTCCTGATAATGGATGAACCCACCAATCATTTGGATATGATGTCCAAAGACATATTAAAACGAGCACTAAAAGATTATGATGGCAGCTTAATTGTTGTATCGCACGATAGGGATTTTTTGCAAGGACTCACCGAAAAAGTATATGAGTTTAAAAACCAAAACATTAAAGAATATATTGGCGATATCAATACTTTTTTAAACAAGAGGGAATTAGCTGATTTTAAGCAATTAGAAAAATCGGAGAAACAAGAACCTAAAAAAGATAAAAAACAAGAACAACTTACTTATCAGCAAAATAAAAAGAAAACAAGAGAAAAAAGAAAATTGCAAAACCGAATTAGTAAATTGGAAAAGCAAATAGATGCATTGGAAAAACAGATGAAACAATTAGATAAGCAATTGGCAGATGCAAATCAATTTCAAAAACTTTCAAAGGAAAAGGACTTTTTTGAAAAGTACGAGCAAAATCAGCAAAAATTGCAGCAATTGGTGCAATATTGGGAAAATACTATGGCACAATTAGAAAGGCTTAAAGTTTAGCTACAACCTAGTAAAAGTAGAGATACTATGCTAAGCATAGTATTTTATTTTATATATTTTATCTTTGCCCTAATAATTAACAAAAACTAAAAAAAATGAAAAAATTAATTTTAACAACAGCAATTGTACTGCTAACTATTAGCAGTATTTTTTCTCAAACCAATGAAGTAGGTAAAAAATACATCTATGAATTTAGAGATGGCACAACTATTATTGGAACTTTTGACAGGGAAGAACAAGGAAATATCTACATAAAAGATATGCAAGGAAAAGAAGTGTATATTCCATCTGTAATGATTGCACAAAAGCATGAAGTAACAAATGATAATCTAAGAGATGGAGAATATTGGTTTCCAAATTTGCATGATACAAGGTACTTTTTTGCTCCAACAGGATTTGGATTAAGGAAAGGAGAAGGATATTTCAATAATTTGTATTATATGTTTTGGCAAGCCCAATTTGGTATTACTGATGAATTCTCTATAGGGGGAGGTACTTCCTTTATGGGTATACCTGCAACTT
>CATMIT010000096.1 GCA_950069165.1 uncultured Flavobacteriales bacterium | reverse complement strand
TAGTTACCAATGTTGGCGGTCTTAATGAAATAGTTCCTCACAACAAGGTGGGATATGTGTGCGAGCCAAATGCAAATGATGTAGCCAATCACTTAGTTGACTTCTTCTCTAAAAATAAAGAAGCACTCTTTATTGAGGGAGTCAAAGAGGAAAAATCAAAATATTCTTGGGATAAAATGATTGAAAATATTAAATCTTTACATAGGCAGATGTCCTAATATTTACTGCCCTTTTTCTTTCTATATTTGCCAAAAAATAATTTCATGAAGAAACTACTTTTATTTTTATTACTTATTCCTTTTTTATCTGTTAGTCAAACAGTTAATGAGGTGGATGCTAGTGGAAAAAAACAAGGAGTTTGGGTAAAGAAATATGAAAGCGGAGAAAAACGATATGAGGGGAGTTTTAAGGATGATATTCCGCATGGTATTTTCAATTATTATTACAATAGTGGTGAGTTACAAGCAAGCAAAGAATTCTTTCATAAAGGTAAGGCGGCATCTACTCATTTTTATTATTTAAATGGTAAACTAAAAGCATCAGGACTTTATGTAAACCAGATGAAAGACAGCACATGGAATTATTATAATGAAAGTGAAGTTCTTATTTTAAGCGAGCAGTATAAGGGGGGGGGATTAAACGGAACTACAAAAACATTTTATGAAGAAGGAGAGTTGTATGAAGTAAAAAGTTGGGAAGAAGGGGTTGAGCACGGAAAATGGAAGCACTATTATAAAACAGGACAATTAATTATGAGCACGACTTACGAAAATGGAGTGTTAAACAGCAGCTATATTTATTATCATCCCAGTGGAGAAATTGATTTTAAAGGAAAATACAAAAATAATCTAAAGGTAGGCGAGTGGATATATTTTTCAGAAGAAGGCAAACAAGATACAATCATAAATTACAATGAGTAAAGGAAAAGTATTAATGGCAATGAGTGGTGGTATTGATAGTACCATGGCTTCATTATTACTGCATGAGCAAGGTTATGAAGTAATTGGTTTAACCATGAAAACATGGGATTATGAAAATTCAGGCGGAAGCAAAAAAGAAACGGGCTGTTGTAGTCTGGATTCCATAAATGATGCACGGCAATTGGCAGTTGATTGTGGTTTTCCTCATACTATTTTAGATATTCGGGAGGAATTTGGTGATTTTATCATTGATAATTTTGTGGATGAATATATTGCAGGACGCACACCAAACCCTTGTGTGCTTTGCAATACGCATATCAAATGGGAGGCACTTTTAAAAAGAGCAGATATGCTAAAATGCAAATATATTGCAACTGGGCATTATGCACAGGTTCATGAAGAAAACGGAAGGTTTGTGGTTTCCAAAGGATTGGATGAAAGTAAGGACCAATCCTATGTGCTTTGGGGGGTTACTCAGGAGTGTTTGAAGCGTACCATTTTTCCTATGGGAAAATTCCATAAAAAGGACATCAAACAAATGGCAATTGATAGAGGTTATAAATCTTTAGCTGCAAAAAGTGAGAGTTATGAAATTTGTTTTATTCCTGATAATGATTATAGAAGTTTTCTAAAAAGAAGGGTAGAAGGTTTGGAAGAAAAAGTAAAAGGTGGTCATTTTGTTTCCACTGAAGGAGAGGTTGTCGGCAGGCATGATGGTTATCCTTTTTACACTATTGGACAAAGAAAATTAGGGGTTTCATTAGGGAATAATCCTACTTATGTTGTAGGAATTAAACCAGAAACAAATACAGTGGTTGTGGGTACAAAAGAAGATTTAAAAAAGCAAGAAATGTATGTGCGAAACATCAACTATGTAAAGTATGCTGAAATTGAGGATGGTATGGAATGTTTAGTAAAAGTTCGCTACAAACACAAAGGGGAAATGGCAACTATTACAAATGAGGGAAAGAATCTGAGAGTGCTATTTCATAAAAAAGTGGAAGGCATTGCTCCTGGGCAATCGGCTGCTATTTATGAAGGAAACGATTTAATTGCTGGTGGTTTTATTATGAAAAATGAATAAGTTCCTTTTTCTACTACTATTTCCTTTTAGTGTTTTTGCTCAGCAGGATTCCATAAGCTATAAATATTGGGTTTCTTTCACGGATAAAGACAATTCTAATTTCGATTTGAATATGCCAGAGGGTTTTCTCTCGCAAAGAGCAATTGACAGGAGAGTTAATCAGGGGATTAATATAAAAATTCAAGATTTACCAATAAATAGCTGGTATGCCGATAGTATTGGTGATTTAGGCTTTGATATAATAAATCGTTCCAAATGGTTTAATGGAATTATGATTACTACTAATGATTCTACGCTTGTAAATCAGATTGCTTTTCCTTTTGTAAAAAGTGTTTTCTACTTTGGGCAGTGGAACAAGAATAATTCCAATCAGAAAAAACAATCTAAGCTTGAAACTGATTTTAGCAAAGCAGATTATGGAGATGCTTATAATCAGTTAGCAATGTTAAAAGGAGAGTTTTTACATAAAAGAAATTTGAAAGGAGAGGGGAAAGTAATAGCAGTTTTAGATGCTGGTTTTAGTAAAGCAGATGAAATGGATGCATTTCAAAAACTTTTTGATGAAGGTAGGATTTTAGGGAGTTGGGATTTTGTAAGGCAAGAAGAAGGAGTTTATGAGGATCATTCCCATGGTATGATGGTTCTTTCCACAATGGGAGCAGAAAATAAAGGACAAATAATTGGAACTTCCCCTGATGCCTGTTTTTGGCTTTTACGCACGGAAGATGGTGATACCGAGAATTTGATTGAAGAATACAATTGGCTTTGCGGGGCAGAATTTGCCGATAGTGTAGGTGCTGATATTATCAATTCTTCACTTGGTTATACCACTTTTGATGATGCTTCTCAAAACCATACTTATTCAGATATGAACGGCAGAACAACACCAGTAAGTATTGCAGCAAATATTGCTAGCCGAAAGGGAATGATAGTGGTAAATTCTGCTGGAAATTCTGGTTCTAGTAGTTGGCATTATATTGGCGCTCCTGCTGATGCCGATAGCATACTTTCTGTAGGTGCTGTGGATGAGAATACTGATTTTGCATGGTTTTCTTCTTTCGGCCCTACTGCTGATGGTAGAGTAAAGCCTACTATTGTAGCGCAAGGCGGAAATACCATTGTTGCTACTTCTGATAATGGGACTTTGACTGGAAATGGCACTTCTTTTTCTTCTCCAATTATTGCGGGGATGACTGCTTGTCTTTGGCAAGCCCACCCTAACAGAACGAATATGGAAATTATTAATGCTATAATTTTGAGTGCGCATTTACATGAGAATCCTAACGATTCTTTGGGTTATGGATTACCCAACTTTACATTGGCTGATGAATACTTAACTTTCCCAAAGGAACAAAGTCTCAATGGACTGATATCTGTTTCTCCCAATCCAATTACAACAAAAGGTGCTTTAATTATTAATATGGAAGATTTTAATGGGTCTTTATTTTATTTTGAAGATTTATTAATAGAGGTATCTGATATAAGAGGTAGAAAAGTACATAATAATGATTATAAAATAATTCCATTATCTTATAACCAAGTTCATTTTTCATTTCTAGGAAACATTTCAGCAGGAACTTATTTTTTAAAGATTCAAATTGCTCAACAAGAGTTTTTGGAAAAAGTGGTAGTTATTGAATAGTTTACTTTACAGCAACCTTAAACATTTCTTTTTCACCAATAAACCCTTTTAGTATATCTCCTTCTTCTACTTTTCCCACTCCATCAGGAGTTCCGGTATATATTAAATCTCCAATTTTTAGGGTATAAAATTTTGAAATATGAGCTATAATTGCATCAAAGGAGAATAGCATATCCTTACTATTTCCTACTTGTACTTGCTCTCCATTTTTCTCTAATAAGAAAGAAATGTCCTTTAAATCTAATTCTGATTTGTTGATAAACGATCTGCTGATTTGTGCTGCTCCATCAAATCCTTTTGCTTTTTCCCAAGGCATTCCTTTTGCTTGGCATTCTTCTTGAATGTCGCGCGCAGTAAAGTCAATTCCTAATCCTATTTCATTGTAATATTTATGTGAAAATTTTTCTTCAATATTTTTTCCAATCTTGTCAATTTTCACAACCAATTCCACTTCATAATGAATCTCATTTGAAAAATCAGGAATAAAAAATGGATGTCCTTTTGGCTGAATGGCGGTTTCTGCTTTTAGAAAAAAAAGAGGTTCTTTGGGTATTTCATTTCCTAGTTCTATAGCATGATTTACATAATTACGGCCGATACAGATTATTTTCATGATTTACTTTTTTAGTCTATTTCCTTCTTTGTCAAATAATTGGTTGAGCATTACTTCTGTCAACCATATACTTATTCCTATAGCAATAATTAAAAAGGCAAAAGAGTAAAGAAGATAGGTTGGGTCATTATTACCTAAGAAAATACCTAATCCTTGAAAAATAGTAGTAGCAACTGATGCTTGAAACATATATTTTGCGCTTATTTTATTTGCAGTAAGCCATACATCTTGGTTCTTCATGCTTCTCTTTGTTCGGTAACCATAAATACCATTAACTTCTTTTGGTTGGTATTTTAAATAGATAAAGCTAAAAAGTACAAGTAAGGGGCCACATGAAAGATGCCCTGCAATTAAATCAGTTTCCATTAATTATTAAACTTTTTTTGTAGCTTCATTTTTGTTGCAAAGTTCCTCATTACATTTTTAGTGTATAAAGGAAAATCTGCTTGATTAATCCAAGAAAAATAACCAGGATTTTCATTCCAGATTTGTTTAAGTGTTACTCCTCTATATTTTCCGAAACTAAGGACTTCTTC
>CATMIT010000095.1 GCA_950069165.1 uncultured Flavobacteriales bacterium | reverse complement strand
CAAAACGACCAATATACTTATTGTCATTCTCAATATGTATTGCTAAAGGAACAAAAAAGTCAGTTGGCGTTACCCAGTTTACTCTACCTGAAATCCCATCCATATTAGCATTTTGCTCTGCTGCTATATCCAAAATCGTTTGATCATCAAGTGCTGCCAACAATCCCATTCCAATTACAATAGGCGCAATTCTATCAGAAGTATGAGTAGCATCTTCAGGCAACTGTTCATATAAGTAATTAGCAATTGCTCTGTGTTGCAATTGAGGCCCTCCTTTTTCTAGCATATAATCAAAAGTCCCATCAAAATTGTATTTTCCAAAACGAGTCAATTTATTAAAAGGATGTCCTTTCCCATCACCCACATGACAACCCTCACAGGAATTCTGAATAAAAATAGGACCTAATCCTTCTTCAGGAGTATATATTTTTGCAAATAGTTCATCTCCTTCTACAAAAAAAGCAGTCTGATAAGGTGTTAATCCTTCTATGGGTTCCGCAATAGTGTCAGATGATTCTGGTGCCTGAGGAAGTATCCTTTCGCATGAATCAAATAATAATGCCATAGCTAAAAGAAAAAGTGTCGTGTTTAGTTTGTTCATTTGTTATTATCTTAATGGAGCAAAAATAGTTTATTTTTAGACATGCCTAAACTTTTATTTATATTAATTTAATTCTTATTTTTGCCGTATGATTACTTTAGCAGAAGAAAACTACTTAAAAGCAATATTGTCCATTTCATTGAATAAAGACGGGAAGGTATCAACCAATGCTATTGCCCATGAAATTGGCACTTCCCCGGCATCTGTTTCGGATATGTTAAAGAAATTACAGGATAAGAAACTGATAAAATACAAAAAATACAAAGGAGTTGAACTTAGTAAATCAGGAAAGACTAAAGCCATCAACATCTTAAGAAAACACAGGCTTTGGGAAACTTTTTTGGTAAACAAGCTTGCATTCAGCTGGGGTGAAGTACATGATGTAGCCGAGCAATTGGAACATATAAAATCGGAAGAACTAGTGAATAGATTAGATACTTTTTTAGGTTTTCCTCAATTTGACCCTCATGGCGAACCCATCCCCACAAAAGAGGGTAATCTCCCTAAAAGCAATACTGTCCCTTTAAATGAACTAAAAACAGGAACTAAAGGAAAAGTGATGGGCGTTACCCTAGATGAAACTTCATTTTTAGATTATCTCACTAGATTAAACATAAGTATTGGCACTGAAATTAAAGTATTAGAAACCATCCGTTTTGATCAATCATTAAGCATAAAAATAGAAAAACAAACACAGCACATTAGTAATGATGTTGCCAAACACTTATTAATAAAAATAAAGAATTAAAATGGAAAATTACGAAATCTACAAATGGTTTATTGGGCAAGGACCTGTAATGCAAGCGCTTTATGCAGGGCTTTTTACCTGGGGGTTAACTGCCATTGGCGCAGCATTAGTTTTCTTATTCAAAAGTTCAAACCGTAAAGCATTAGACATCTCACTAGGGTTCACAGGAGGAGTAATGATAGCCGCTAGTTTCTGGTCGCTACTTGCCCCTTCCATTGCCTACGTGGAAATGCAAAATGAAATGGGACTTTCTGATTCTCCATCATGGTTAGCCCCAGCAGTTGGCTTTTTGTTAGGTGCTCTTTTCCTTTTCGGATTAGATAAAGTTATTCCACACTTACACATTTTTGCAAAGAAAGAAGAAGCGGAAGGGATGGAAACAAATTGGCGTAAAACCATCCTTTTAGTATTAGCGATTGCTCTACACAACATTCCTGAAGGCTTGGCTGTAGGAGTTGCCTTTGGTGCCCTTGCTAATCCTGAGATTTTAGGATTGGAAGGACATTCTGTTTTTACCATTGGGTCAGCAATTGCACTGGCTATAGGGATTGGAATTCAGAATTTTCCTGAAGGATTTGCTGTTTCTATGCCGCTTAGAAGACAAGGCGTTAGCAGATGGAAATCATGGCAATGGGGACAACTTTCTGCCATTGTTGAACCTATATTTGCAGTAATTGGTGCAGCCATTGTAATGCAAGTATTGCCAATTTTACCTTACGCCTTAGCCTTTGCTGCAGGTGCTATGATATTTATTGTTGTGGAGGAGGTAATTCCTGAAAGCCAGAGAGGAGGTCATACTGACCTTGCTACTATGGGGCTTATTTTAGGCTTTATTGTGATGATGGTACTGGATGTCGCTTTAGGGTAGATTTTAGTATTGAGTATTTAGATATGAGACATTTTGTCTAACATCTATTATCTCATATCTAATTACTATCTTTGCAATCATGTCATCCAAGGTAAATATCAAAAACAGAAAAGCATCTTTTGAATATCAATTTATTGATAAATATGTTGCTGGAATAATGCTGCTTGGAACTGAAATAAAGTCAATTCGTAACAATCAAGCTAATATTTCGGATGCCCATTGCGTTTTTATTGAGGACGAACTTTATGTAAGGAATTTACACATAGCGGAATACAGCACTGGAGGACATAATAATCATGAGCCCAAAAGAGAACGAAAACTACTACTGAATAGACAAGAATTGGGTAAAATGATAGGCAAGGTAAAAGAAAAAGGAATGTCCGTTATTCCTATTCGTTTGTTCATCAATGATAAAGGAAAGGCAAAATTGGAAATTGCACTCGCTAAGGGTAAAAAGATTTATGACAAAAGAGAAAGCATAAAAGAGAAAGACCAAAAACGCGACATTGCAAGGGAACAATCTACTAGAAAATAAAAGTGACTCTGGAGGGAGTCGAACCCCCAACCTCCTGATCCGTAGTCAGGTGCTCTATCCAATTAAGCTACAGAGCCATCTTTTGAGGGCGCAAAGATAATTAACTAAAAATAGTAGATTAAATTTTTATACAATTTTTACATCCAAATCATATTGATTTAGATCATTTTTATAGATAAACAAGTCTTTAGGTTTTCCAGTTTTAATTATACAAGAACCATTATAATGGGTAATGGTTGCACATTGCTCTGCCTGGATTGGGTCATGTTCACAAATAGCTACAAGGCAATCGATAACATGGTCAAAACTATTAAAATCATCATTAATTAAAACCAACTTTTTTTGGCTAACTAATTGTTTTTTTTCTTTTGGGGAGAGGTGCGGATTCTGTTTCACAGTTTTATTTTTTTCCAAATTTAGCTTTATTTTCTTCTCGTCTTATTAACCGTTCAATATTTTTTTGATGAGTTATTAACGAGAGAATGGGGACAAATATAGAGAAAATAATTAAAGAAGTATTGGTGTTATTTATACCCAATATCACAATTACAATAAAAGGAAAGGCTAATGATGCAATAATTGAGCTTAAAGAGACATACTTACTTATAAGAAAAGTAATAACAAAAACTAGGGCTGACAGCAAAGCTGCCTGCCAGTAAATTCCTAACATAAAACCAAGCATAGTAGCAATACCTTTACCCCCTCTAAAACCGGTATAAACCGGAAACAAATGCCCAATAACGGCTGCAATACCGAAAACTAATTTTAGCTCAAAAAACTTTTCATCCGACATTAGTTGATTATCAGTAACAAAATAAACAAGATATACCGCTATCCACCCCTTTATAACATCCATAAGTAAAACAGGAACACCTGCTTTTGCTCCTAAAGTTCTGAAAGTATTAGTTGCGCCAGCATTACCACTTCCGTATTCTCTAACATCTGTATTATAAAAAGTTCGCCCTAGCCAAACAGCTGATGGAAATGCCCCAATTAGGTAAGCCAATAATAAGAATACTATGTTTTCAGTAGTTAGCATTAAAAGGTCGGCAATATAGTAATTATTGCTTTTTCTCCATTTCTTTTACAAAACGATCGACCGATTGCTGAGGTGCTATCTGATAACGAAATGCTGGAATACCTCCTTTATGAGGCGCTTTTCGTTTTCCTTCTTTTAATTCTTGAATGGCTTCATTAAATGCTGGATTGGAAGATCGAGCTCGCATCACTCCTGATTTATAATTAAAATAATAGGTTTCATAAGATTCTGTCACTAAATAAATAGTCAGAATATCATTATTACGTCCTTTTTTAATTTTGATGTAACCCTCCAAAAAGCTATTTAGTTGGTATTCGCCCATGCTCCCCAGTCCAATGCTACCAACAGAATAATATGCATTTTCCTTTGCATCCCATTTCATCTCTAAATCTGTAAAGCTCAAGGTATGATTTAGGGCATCAGGGAATTCAACAAATTCTGCTCTTGTTTCCAAATCTAGAAGCAACATTTCCGCCTCTTCCTTTCCTACAATTCTTCCCAAAGTTCTTCCGTAAAATTCACTTTCAAACTCATAATTCTCGATTCCAGGAGAGAGGAAAATATCCTCTGCCATTACCTTTAATGCTTTTTCGGAAAAGAAGAAATCCAAAAGGAGAAAAATTCTCATTTCTTCTTTGTCGGATAAAATTTTATGCTCTACAAAACCGGCAGTTTCCACCTTAATTCTTCCTAAAGAAATGCCCAAATCAATCAATCCATCTCCTTTGGTTTTACACTGCTTATCATAAAGTCGGAAAACATTGGAAAGTGTATCGTAACCACTAACTACAAATGCTGATTCATCCTTATCGTAATACAAAAAATAGGAAGCAGTAAGTAAATCAATATCCATACTTCTATTTTTACGATTTAAAAATGTAGAATAGACATTGGAGGAATCTGCCCCCATTATTAGCCCAGTGGTTAATCGCTCATCATCATCATTTACAACTACTGAATCCAATTCAAGCGTGATATTATCTGGGGCAATTTCTGAAGTGAATCGCACCCACTCAATTGGAATAAAAGAGCACTGATGATCCATCTTGAAATAACCATCAAAAGTCAAGTATTTATCATCTGCTGATAAATTCACTACTCCTTTAAAACTAAATTTAGCACCTAACTTAAATGGCTTCTCCCCTTCAACCGAACCACTTGCTATCGTCATTTTATCGTCATT
>CATMIT010000094.1 GCA_950069165.1 uncultured Flavobacteriales bacterium | reverse complement strand
ATTAATTTTAATTACTAATTCTACTTCATAATGAATCTCATTTGAAAAATCAGGAATAAAAAAAGCATGTCCTTTTGGCTGAATTGCAGTTTCTGGTTTTAAGAAAAACAAAGGTTCAGTAGGAATAGTATTTCCTAATTCCTTGGCATGATTTGCATAGTTGCGACCGATACAGATAATCTTCATCAATTAAGACTTAAACTTTTTTTTAAGTTTCATTTCATCTGCAAAATTTCGCATCACATTTTTGGTATATAAAGGGAAATCTGCTTGGTTAATCCAAGAAAAATAACCAGGATTTTCATTCCATATTTGCTTCAAAGTTACTCCTCTATATTTTCCGAAACTAAGGACTTTTTCACCTTTATCGTTAAATCTTACAAATCCTGCCATATCTGCAAATTTTCCTCCTCTTTGAGAAAAATCAGCAAGGAAATTCACATCATTCTCTAGCTCCTCATATTTTTCTAATTGGGAAAGTAATACTTCATAAGTAGCAGTGGTATCCGCCTCAGCTGAGTGCGCATTGGTTAAATCTTTATCACAATAAAATTTATAAGCTGCAACTAAAGTCCTTTGCTCCAGTTTATGAAAGATATTTTGAATGTCAACTGCTTTACGGTTTTCCATATCAAAATCAACTTCTGCTCTTAAAAATTCCTCAGCCAATAATGGAATATCAAATTTATTAGAATTAAATCCTGCTAAATCACAGTTGTGAATTAATTCAGAAATTTCTTTTGCAAGCTCTTTAAATGTAGGTTCATTGGCTATTTTTTCATCCGTTATTCCGTGTATTGCAGTGGTTTCTGCTGGAATTGGGATAGTAGGATTTACAAGCCATGTTTTACTTTCTTTATTTCCACTTGGGAATACTTTTAGGATAGAAATTTCTACAATTCTGTCCTTAGCCACTTGTATACCTGTGGTTTCCAAATCAAAGAAAACAATTGGTTTTTCTAATTTTAAATTCATAATGTAAAAGTAATAATAAAAAAAGAGTTCCGTAAATATATATCATGATTATCAAGATTAATAGATTGCAAAGAAACAAAAGCCCAAAGATTTACATATCTAAGTAATGTGTTGTTGCTTAAATCTATTGTGTCTAGCGACATATTTTGTATTCCAATTATTGAATCTAATTTTATATTATTTGATAGGTCAATGGAAATAATTAAATTTCCACCTAAATTGAAAGCATCCATATTCATAAAATCCTCAATACCTGTAAAATCACTAATGTTTTGTGCAGAAACATTTAATACTGTAACAGGATAAATATTTGCCGTTAAAACAGAATCATTCAACACATTATCATAACCCAAATTAATAAGTGCTTGTTCATAATTATCATCATGTATAAAGGTCTTTTGTTGCCCAAAACCCAAAAAAGGTAAGCAAAATAAAATAAAAAGTATTTTTTTCACCCTTCAAAACTAAAAAAATATATAATTGCTTACTTTTACATAAATTATGAAAGACAAAAAGTTTGTAAAAAAGGCAGAATATCCCGGTGGGAATGAAGCGCTAAAAAAGTTTGTAAAAGAGAATTTGCGCTACCCACAAGAAGCAGTTTTACATAGAGTAGAGGGTAAGGTTTTTCTAAAATATGAGGTAAACGATAAAGGAAAAGTACATTCTGTTGTGGTAGTAAATGGTATTGGCTATGGCTGTGATGAGGAAGCAAAACGCATTGTGAAACTATTAAAATACCCTGGCCAAATAAATAAAGGAGTCCGTATAAATACCAAGTTCAAGATTGCTATACATTTTAATCTGCCCAAAACTAAACCTATCCAAATAAAATATACGTATACAAAAAGCTCTTGAGCAAATAAGATTTTTTTAACTTTAAATGAATTGTTTCTTTAAAAAGGAAAAACGATTGTAAATTCGCGAAAACATATTTTTATAATGAGAGCACTAACTATACTTACAATTTGTATTATTTCCGCTACTTGCTTTGCGCAAGATTCAAATCCTGAAATTTTACTAAAATCTGGTAGTTTTATCCCT
Organism: uncultured Flavobacteriales bacterium; assembly: GCA_950069165.1. GTDB lineage: Bacteria > Bacteroidota > Bacteroidia > Flavobacteriales > BACL11 > DUAL01. Next base: position 3,043 of record CATMIT010000094.1, on the reverse strand, counting down.
AATAATGAATTTATTTTAGAAGATTTCTCTACCAACTCTCCAAGTATTTTTGATGGCAAATATTATCGGTTTATGCAATTTTCTGTTTTGCCAAGCACAAAGCAAAAACAAAAAATAGAAAAATTAGGAATACACTTTTTGGAATATATTCCAAACAATACTTTCTTGGTTTCTATATCAAAAAACATAAGTAAAAAGAAGTTAGAATCTTTTAGGGTAAATGCTATAATTCCTGTAAAGTCAGAGCAAAAAATTCATCCAAAACTGCAAAATGGAAAAACTCCAGATTGGGCAAAAGATGGCGACAATGCCATGCTGGAAGTTTTACTTTATAAAGATGTAAATCTTGCGTTAGCATTTGAACAATTAAAAGCCAATAGCTTTAATGTAAAAGAAATTAATACTTATGCTCACGTTTTTATTGTTAGCACCGCTATTTCAAATTTAGAGAAATTAGCAAACAATCCTTTTGTGCATTTTATTGCACCGATTGACCCGCCATCTTATCCTGAAAATAAAAGTGGAAGAACGCTTCACCGCTCCAATGTTATCAATGCAGAATATACTAGCGGAAGACATTACAATGGAGAAGGTATCAATATCATGATGCAAGATGATGGAGAAATAGGCCCACATATCGATTACCAAGGGAGATTAGACCAAAGTGCTGTGAGTAGCAGTAGTGGAAGCCATGGCGACCATGTAGCCGGAACTATTATGGGAGCAGGTAATCTGGATCCTTATGGCAGAGGAATGGCAGATGCTGCCTTTTTGTATGTGTATTCTTCCTCCAATAACAATTATTATAGTGTTCCTGGAATTTACCAAAATAATGATGTCATTATTACTTCAAAATCTTACTCTAACGGATGTAATGCTGGCTATACCACATTAGCAAGAGATTTGGACGAGCAAGTAAGACAATACCCTTCTTTAATTCATATTTTCTCTGCCGGAAATAATGGCACAAGCGATTGTAGTTATGGAGCAGGAAGTAATTGGGGAAATGTAACCGGAGGGCACAAACAAGCTAAAAATGTAATCGCAACTGCAAATCTAAATTCTTCAAGTGGATTGGCTACTTCATCTAGCAGAGGCCCTGCCCATGATGGCAGAATAAAACCAGATATTGGAGCAAAAGGAACTTCTGTTTATTCCACTGTTTCCACTAATGATTATGATACTTATACTGGAACATCCATGGCTTGCCCTGGAATTGCCGGGGTGATGGGGCAGTTATACCAAGCATACAAAGAACTAAATGCAGGAGTGAATCCACCTTCAGGATTAATGAAAGGAATTTTACTAAATTCTGCTGATGATTTGGGTAATTCTGGTCCTGATTTTAAATACGGTTGGGGAGAGGTAAATGCTTTGCGTGCTGTTCAAATTTTGGAAACTCAAAGTTATAATGAAGATAGTATCTCGCATTTGGGAAATAATACCCATAATATTACTATCCCTACTGGAACTGAGCAGCTAAAAGTAATGGTTTATTGGCACGATAAAGAAGCAAGTGTTAGTGCAAGTATTGCCCTTATCAATAACTTGGATATCGAATTGACTACTCCAAACGGAACCAATTATCTACCTTGGGTGTTAGACCATACTGCTAATGCAACCATTTTGAATCAGCCCGCAACAAGAGGGGTAGATGACAGAAACAATATGGAGCAAGTAACTCTAGATAATCCTATGGATGGGAATTATTCTCTTTCGGTTACAGGAACTTCCGTTCCTTATGGTCCGCAAACTTATTATGTAGTTTATGATATTATATCAGAGGCAGTAACGCTTACTTACCCCAATGGCGGGGAAGGATTGGTACCAGGAGAAAATGAAATGATTCGTTGGGATGCTTTTGGAAATACTAGTGCCTTTACTTTGGAATATTCCATCAATAATGGAACTAACTGGACTACTATTTCCTCTAATGTGAATTCTTCTATTCGTTATTATAACTGGACAGTTCCAAACAATTTTACTGGATATGCATTAATGCGAGTAAGCAGAGGAGGACAAAGTGATCAATCGGATGCTAATTTTACCATACTTAATATCCCTCATAACTTTGTGGTGGATTGGACTTGCCCTGATTCTATTTACTTTTACTGGAGCCCAGTAACAGGAGCAAGTGGGTATGAAATATCCATGCTTGGTCAAAAATATATGGATTCCATCACTTCTTCTACTGGGATTTCTGCATTTTACCATAATACAACAGTTGGTCTTACTGATAGCTGGTTTAGTATTCGTGCCTATATTAGCCCAACTAAAAAGGGGAGAAGAGCAGTTGCAATAAATGAGCAACCCACAAATAGTGGATGTGTGGCACCACCTTTTGCAATAATAATGGCAAGTAGCACCAATAGTTGTTCTGGCATTATTAGTTTTACAGATCAAAGTTTGAATATGCCAAATTCTTGGCTTTGGGATTTTGGTGATGGAACCACTTCAACACAACAGCATCCTACTCATACTTATCAAAGTCAAGGAACATATACGGTGAGTTTGATTGTTTCCAATGCACTTGGAACGGATACGGTAATTCAAAACGCATATATTACGGTGGCTTACAATCCTGCACCTTTTGCCAATAACGATACTATTTGTGCCGATTCAAGTTCTTTCAGTTTGATAAGTTTTTCTACAGGGCAAATTAATTGGTTTAACGATACCATTTCTGGAAATTCTATTTTTACAGGAAATGTATTTAACACCCCAATGCTGAATACTGCCACTAATTATTATTTAACGGAAGGTTCCCCGCCAGTTTTTGGAGGGCCGCTAGATACCAATATTGGAGGAGGGGCTTTTTATTATGGCTTAAGATATATGATATTTGATTGTTTCTCAGAGTGTAATTTAGTGTCGGCTGATGTATATGCTGATATTGCCAATACCATTACCTTTGAGTTGAGAGATAATAATGGGGCTGTTTTGGATGATACTACTTTTACAGTACTAGTTGGGAAGCAAACTTTGAATTTAGATTTTGATATTCCTATTGGAACAGATTTGCAATTGGGCTTAAAGTATTCCA
>CATMIT010000093.1 GCA_950069165.1 uncultured Flavobacteriales bacterium | reverse complement strand
GGTAAAAGTATAAAAAGAGGGAAAAGGTTTCTAATTCTCATCAGACTTAAAATTTGAAGCGCAAATATATAATTTAATGTCAATAGAAGTTTGTAATTCAAATCAATCCTATATTTTTGCACAACTAAAATTTTAAAATGAATTTACACGAATATCAAGGAAAAGAATTACTAAATAGCTTTGGGGTAAGAATACAAAGAGGAATTGTTGCAAGTACTCCTGTGGAAGCAGTAGCAGCTGCTGAAAAATTAACAGCTGATACTGGTACTAGCTGGTGGGTAATAAAAGCACAAATTCATGCTGGTGGAAGAGGAAAAGGTGGAGGTGTGAAACTGGCTAAATCGTTAGAAGAAGTAAAAAACATTGCTAATGAAATTTTAGGGATGCATTTAATCACTCCTCAAACATCAGCAAAAGGAAAATTGGTAAATCAAGTACTTATTGCAGAAGATGTTTATTATCCAGGAAAAAGTGAAACTTCTGAATTTTACATGTCCGTTTTACTCAATAGAGGTACGGGAAGAAATATGATAATGTATTCTACAGAAGGCGGAATGGATATTGAAGCAGTTGCTGAAGATACTCCACATTTAATTTTTCATGAAGAGATAGATCCTAAAGTTGGTTTAACAGGATTCCAATGTAGAAAAGTGGCTTTCAATTTAGGGCTTAGCGGAACTGCTTTTAAAGAAATGACAAAATTTGTTTTTGCACTTTATACCGCTTATGACAAAACAGATTCTTCCCTTTTCGAGATTAATCCAGTACTCAAAACTTCTGATGATAAAATATTGGCGGTAGATTCGAAAGTGTCTATTGATGACAATTCCCTTTTCCGACATAAAGATTTAGCAGAATTAAGAGATAAAAGAGAGGAAGATCCAACAGAAGTAGAAGCGAGAGAATACGGATTGAACTTTGTAAAATTAGATGGTAATGTGGGCTGTATGGTAAATGGTGCTGGGCTTGCTATGGCAACTATGGACATCATCAAAATGGCAGGAGGTAATCCGGCAAACTTCTTGGATGTGGGCGGAACGGCAGATGCTAAAAGGGTAGAGCAAGCATTCCGCATTATTTTAAGGGATAAAAATGTAAAAGCACTTTTGGTAAATATTTTTGGAGGTATTGTTCGTTGCGATAGAGTAGCACAAGGCATTGTGGATGCCTACAATAATATTGGTGACATTAATATTCCTTTGATCGTTCGCTTGGAAGGAACCAATGCAAAAGAAGCCAAAAAACTAATTGATGAAAGCGGACTAAAAGTAGAATCAGTAATTCTATTGCAAGAAGCTGCTGATAAGGTTGCAGAAGTACTTGCTTAGATATTAGATAATGAAATCCCTGCCATTTGGTGGAGATTTTTTATTGCTCTTCAGCAAACTTTTTGAAATTATCTGACCATTTTTGCCCTAGTTTTAATTTTAGAGGAAACTATATTTTTTGTTCAACATTTTAGGGGGAACTTTTAATAATTTTTTGGAAAGCCTTCTCGCAAGAGATGTGCTGAATATTCTCTTCCCTTTTAAACCAGCTTATTTGTCTTTTAGCAAATCGTCTTGTGTTTTGTTTTATTTTATTTATGGCTTCTTCCAAACTAATTTCTCCATCAAAATAGGAAAATAATTCTTTGTAGCCGACCGTTTGCAAAGCATTTTTATTTTTGTAGGGGATTAAATTTTCCACCTCTTTTAGTAATTCTTCTTCCATCATCAAATCGACTCTCCTGTTTATTCTTTCGTATAATTTTTCTCTTTCCATTTCTAATGAAAAATGAGAGATTTTGAAATCCCTTTTTGCAGATGTTTTATTTCTGAAAGAGGAAAACGGTTTTCTACTTTCTCTTATTACAGCCAATGCCCTTATCAATCTTTGGGGATTATTTATATCAACAATATCAAAATAAACAGGGTCCCGTTTTTTAAGTTCATCTTGCAAAAATGTAATTCCTTTATTTTTATATTCTGCACTAAGTTCCTTTTTAATTTTCTCATCCACTTCCGGAAATGTATCCAATCCATTACAAACAGCATCTATGTACAATCCTGAACCGCCAGCCATAATTAGCGTATCGGTTTTCTTAAATAAAGTATACAAAACTGCTATTGCATCTTTTTCAAAAAGCCCAACATTATAATCATCCTTTACCGATAAATGCTGAATAAAATGATGTTTGACTTTTATTAATTCTTCCTGGGATGGAGGTGTAGCACCTATTTTTAGTTCTTTATAAAATTGCCTGGAATCAGCTGAAATTATTTCAGAATTAAAGTGCTGAGCAAGTTGGATGCTTAATGCAGTTTTTCCAATTGCAGTAGCCCCAGAAATGACGATTAAGCGTTTATTCTTATCAGCAACACTCATCTGAAAAATTATTTTTTTGCTTTTGGAGTAAGCTTGATTTCTACTCCTTTTTTTATCATAAAATCCATGGCCTCTTTTTTATTATTTTTTATCTCTCCATCTAGAATAGCTTCTTTTATAGCGTTTTTAATGATTCCAATTTCTCTGCCAGAGTTTATACCAAAAAAATCCATTATTTCTTCTCCATTAATGGGTGGTTGCCAATTTCGGATATGATCTTTTTCTTCCACTTCTTTTAACTTCCTTCTTACCAATTGAAAATTATCAAGATACTTTTTTACTTTATTAGGATTTTTGGATGTAATATCGGCATCACAAAGCATCATTAAATCATCAATATCATCTCCTGCATCAAAAAGTAGTCGTCTCACTGCTGAATCGGTAACAATATCTTTGGCCAAAACAATTGGGCGTAAATGAAGCAAAACCAATTTTTTCACATACTTCATTTTTTCGTTTAGTGGCAATTTCAAATTTTTGAAAATTTTTGGCACTATTTTTGAACCAAAAAACTCATGCCCATGAAAAGTCCAGCCCTGATTTTTATAGTATTTTTTTGTGGATGGCTTTGCAATATCGTGTAGTAAAGCAGCCCATCTGAGCCACAAATCTTCTGTATTTACGGATATATTATCTAAAACCTCTAAGGTGTGGTAAAAATTATCTTTGTGGGCATGACCGTTTTTTATATCTACTCCTTGCAGATTGCAAACCTCAGGGAAAAACTGATGTAAAAGCCCTGTTTCAAACAAAAGATTAATGCCAATAGAAGGCTTTTCACAGAGCATTATTTTGTTAAACTCATCCGTAATTCTTTCAGTTGAAACAATATTCAGTCGCTTAGCATTTTGTTTTATGGCCTGAAAAGATTTTTTTTCAATATTGTAATCTAATTGTGTTGCAAAACGAATTGCTCGCATCATCCTTAGTGGATCGTCAGAATAAGTAATATCTGGGTCAAGTGGCGTTCTGATAATCTTATTTTCTAAATCTTTTTGACCACTAAAGGGGTCAATTAGTTTTCCGAAATCTGAATCATTTAACTGAATTGCTAAAGCATTAATAGTGAAATCCCTTCTGTTTTGGTCATCTTGTAATGTGCCATCTTCCACTATTGGCTTTCTTGAATTTGCTCGGTAAGACTCCTTTCTTGCCCCAACAAATTCATAAGTTTCTCCTCCATAATTAACCATAGCAGTGCCAAAATTTTTAAAAACTTTATAATTGGCTTTTTTTCCTAGCTTATTGGCTACTTTTTTTGCAAGTGTTATCCCACTTCCAACACATACAAAATCAATATCAGTTTGTTGTTGTTTACGATTAATAAGTAAATCCCTTACCCAACCACCAACCACAAATGTCGGATAGTTTAACTCATCTGAAATTTTAGAAATAATGCTAAAAATGGGATTTTTTAGGGATTTTTTTAAATTCATTCTATCGTAACTTTTTAATGCTACCATTCATATTTATTAGTATAATTTGGGATGGTTTGTTCATGATTTCATCTTGCCGCAAATTTACTACATAATCAACATTAGTTTTTATTTCATCCGTAATTTCTGAGAATTGTTTTGGAAATACACTTCCACTAATATTTGCAGATGTAGATACTATTGGAAAACCACAAGAAGCAATCAGTTGTTGGCAAAAATTATCTTGTACGATACGAATTGCTGCAGATCCATTTTCGGCTAATAAGTTAGGGCTGAGCCCATTTGTTTTAGGATAAATTACTGTGGTAGGTGTTGAAGTAATATCAAAATTAGGAATATTTCCTGTGGTATTTTTAAGCTGATTTTTATCAGCAACTAAAGAAATAAGCGCTTTGCTATCAGTTCTTTTTTTTATAGTATAAATTTTCTCAACAGCATCAGGGTTTCTTGCATCACAGCCAATTCCCCAAATAGTGTCGGTAGGGTAAAGGATAATTCCTCCTGCTTTTAGTGTTGTTAAAGCTTTGTTAATTTCTGTTTGCATACTTTTTGATTCCGTTAGTGCAACTTATTTTTTTATCTGATATAGCGTTTGCTAAAATAGTATTATTAATGTTTAGTCCACTTCTTGATGAAATATTATGATGCAGATGATAGCAAATTGCTAAGCATTTTAATTTATATTTTTGTAGCCCTTTATTCATTAACCGAACTGATAATTCTGTATCCTCTTTTCCCCAGCCTATCATCTCTTCATTGTATCCGTTTACGGCTATAAAATCTTGCTTCCAAAAGGAAAAATTACAACCTCTAGTTCCTTTTAGGTTATTGTTTTTACTACTGATAATTTTAGAGAGGTATGGTGAATGTAATCCGTTAATGCGATTAGCTATTCCACTACTGAAAAAAGAAAATTGAAAGGATAGCTTATTAATTGCTTTTTGTGATATTTCATTATTCAAAAAAACTCTACTACTATGAATAAAAGTTCCTGATTTTGAAGATTGAATATGGTCTTTTATGAAGTGTGGGTGCAATATAATATCGCCATCAATTTGTATAATATAGTTGCCTGAGGCTTGTGCAATTGTTTTGTTGAGGATGCTTGTTTTTTGAAAGCCATTATCTTCTTGCCATATATGTTTTATTCTTGATTGAAACTGCTTAGTATATTTTTCAATTACTTCCTTAGTTTCCTTAGTTGAGCCATCATCAGCAATAAGGATTTTATTAGGTAATGTGCTTTGCTTAAGGATGCTTGAAAGTACAAGTTCTAACGCTTCTGGCCAATT
>CATMIT010000092.1 GCA_950069165.1 uncultured Flavobacteriales bacterium | reverse complement strand
AATAAGAGGTAAAGGATTGATGTTGTCAATCGAATTTGACAATGAACAGCTTGCCAAGGAAGTAGTAGAAAAATCCCTTGAAAAAGGATTAATATTATTCTACTTTTTATTTACCAAAACTGCAATCAGAATCACTCCACCCCTAACTATATCAGAAGAAGAAATAATTAAAGGTTGTGACATAATTAAAGGGATTTTAGATTAATTTTTATCACTTAGCATAGGCACAAACGAAAATTTTCCATGAGTAGTAATTCTATTTTCTTTATCTGAAATTTTATCTAAAAGTTGCATTTCTTGTATATCGCCACCTCCAATTGGAGCAACCAATTTTCCACCAATCTTTAACTGTTTAATCAATGCAGTTGGTATTTCAGGAGCTCCACAAGTAATAATTATCTTATCGAATGGAGCTAAAGCAGGCAATCCTTTATAACCATCTCCATAAAAAAACTTGCAGTTGTAACCAATTTTAGGTAAAAACTCTTTTGTTTTTTGAAAAAGTTCCTTTTGTCTTTCAATGGTATAAACCACCCCTTCCATGGCTACCAAAACTGCTGCTTGATAGCCAGAACCTGTTCCTATTTCTAATATTTTATCATGTTGTTTTACATCCAAAAGTTCAGTTTGTACAGCAACCGTAAAAGGTTGTGAGATGGTTTGCCCAGCTCCTATGGGGAAAGCATTATCTTCATAAGCAAAACCAATAAATGCATTATCCATAAAAAGATGCCTTGGAATTTTGCCAATAGCCGCTAGAACATTCTGCTGTTTAATGCCTTTTTTACTAATGATGTCCACTAATTTTTTCCTTAGCCCTTGATGCTTAAATGTGTCTTGCATTATAATCCTATACTTAAATTGTTATTCGATTAAAAAACTTTATTTTCGCCATAAAAATATACTGCAAAAGAATGATAAAAATTGGCGTAATTGGCGCAGGACATTTAGGAAAAATTCACATTCGTTTGTTAAAAGAAATAAAGGAGTTTGATTTAATCGGATTTTATGATACAAACCCGGTAAACTCTAAAAAAATAACATCAGAATTTGGAATCTCTTCATTTAGTTCAGCAAAAGAATTGATAGATAGTTCTGATGCCATTGATGTGGTAACGCCAACAAAATACCATTTTGAGTATGCAAAAATGGCAATAGAAAAAGGCAAACATTTGTTTGTAGAAAAACCCATTACAGCAACAATAGATGAAGCACAAGAATTAGTAAAATTAGCAGAAAAAAAAGAAGTGAAAGTGCAAGTTGGGCATGTGGAAAGGTTCAATCCTGCTTTTATAGCAATACAGAAAGATTGCAATAACCCCATGTTTATTGAAGCCCACCGATTGGCAGAATTCAATCCAAGAGGAACAGATGTTCCTGTGGTGCATGATTTGATGATTCATGATATTGATATTGTACTCAGCATTGTAAAATCAGAAATAAAAAGCATCTATGCTAGTGGGGTTTCTATTATTAGTGATACGCCTGATATTGCAAATGCCAGGATTGAATTTGAGAATGGTTGTGTGGCAAACCTAACAGCCAGTAGAATATCACTTAAAAGCATGCGTAAAACAAGAATTTTTCAGAAGGACGCATACATATCGATTGATTTTTTAGAAAAGAAAGCAGAACTTATCAGAATGAAAGATGCCAAAAATACAGACGATCCTTTTGCTTTGATTATTGATCCAGGAAAGGGAAAAACAAAAAAACAAATAGAATTTGAAAGCCCTAAAATTACTGATAATAATGCCATAAAAGATGAGCTCACTTGCTTTTACCATGCTATTGCAAATAATACCGATACAATTGTTACCATTGAAGACGCCTATAAAGCCCTTTATGTGGCCCAACAGATTTCTGAACAAGTCGAAAAACAATAAACAAAAATTACATTCGTTTGATAAAGCATAAAGCCACTATGAAGCACATTATTTTTCTTTTTCTTTTTGGTATTTTTCTTTTTCAAAGCTGTAAAAAAATAGATGTCAATGAAGGTGTACCTTCTTATATAAGCATCCCATCAATTGAAGTAATAACTGACCCTGCTAATGAGGGCAGTAATTCGCATAAGATAACGGATGCTTGGGTTTATTTTGACAATAACTTGCAAGGAGTGTATCCTCTTCCAGCTACTTTTCCTGTATTACTCAGTGGGAAACAAAATATAAGCATAAAAGCAGGAATAAAAAACAATGGTATTGCAGCTACAAGAGTAAATTATCCATTTTATGATTATTTTAAAGAAGAGGTCTTTCTAACTAAAGATAGTACTACTATCATCAATCCTGTGGTTAGCTATTTTGATAATGCTGTTTTTTATATGGAAGATTTTGAGCTTTCAGGAATTAAATTTATTACTACTTCAAATAGTGACACTATACTTTTTCGAACAACTGATTCCGTTTTTGAAGGACTTAATTCAGGAGCAGCACATTTAGCATCTCCTCATTTAACCTTTGAAATTGCTACTGAAGAAGTTCATCTTCCAAAAGTTGGAACACCGATTTATGTAGAATTAAATTATAAATGTAATACCGCTTTTCAAGTAGGGGTTTTTGCAAATTACGATCAAGCTCCTGTTGTTATTCAGTCTATCCTTACAATAACCCCTAAAAGTGAGTGGAACAAAATTTATATCGATTTGACATCTACCATTATAAACAGCCAAAATGCCAATAGTCATAAAGTATTTATTTCTATGAAGCGAGATATTAATAGTACAGAAATGGCAGAATTATACTTAGATAACTTTAAAATTGTATATTAAGTTGAAGATCAACATTCAAATAGCAAAATATCTGTTTTTCGATTTATTTTCGGCAGTAATATCATGGACTTTATTTTTCAGCTATCGAAAAGTTTTTATAGAAGAAATTGAAATAGTTTTTACCAATAAGTTTTATTTTGGCATTGTTCTCATCCCTATTTTTTGGATAATATTATATGGTGTAACCGGTACTTACAATAACATTTTTAGGAAATCGAGATTGAAAGAGTTATCGGAAACATTTTATATAGTGCTTATTGGCACAATCATTATCTTTTTTGTTGCTCTGCTTGATGACTATATTGATGATAACTACAAAACCTATTATAGCCTGTTTGTAGTTCTTTTTTGTGTACATTTATTTTTCACTTCTTTTTTTAGGTTTTTACTTACAAGTATTACTGCAAAAAAGGTTCACAAGAAAGAGATAAGTTTTAACACCCTAATAATAGGAAGTAATCTTAAAGCTGTGCAGATGTATAAGGAATTGAATGAGCAAAAATTATCAAGCGGATATCATTTTGTTGGCTTTGTAAATGTGGAGGAAAAAGCCCAATACTTACTCAGTGAGTTTATTCCTAAAAAAGGAAGTTTGGAAAATATTGTTCAAATAATAAAGGAAAATAAAATTGAGGATGTAATTATTGCTGTAGAGAGTGCTGAGCATCACAAAATTGAGGAAATTATTGATCTTTTGGAAGGCGCCGACATCTATATAAAAATGTTACCGGATATGTATGATATTATTTCTGGAAAGGTAAAAATGAGCACGATTTTTGGTACCGCACTAATTGAAATTGAGCACGAATTGATGTCAACTTGGCATTGGTTTTTAAAGCGTTTTTTTGATGTAAGTATTTCTTTATTTGTAATAATTCTGTTTTCACCAGTTTATTTATTTACTGCGGTTTTGGTAAAATTCTCTTCCTCTGGGAAAATTATATTCAAACAAGAAAGAATTGGTTTGCATGGTGAAAGTTTCAATATTATTAAGTTTCGTTCCATGTATGAAAATGCCGAAACAAATGGTCCGCAACTTTCCTCAAATGAGGATAAACGAATCACGCCTTGGGGAAAAATTATGAGAAAAACAAGACTGGATGAGCTACCACAATTTTATAATGTCCTCATTGGCGAAATGTCAGTTGTAGGTCCAAGACCTGAGCGACAGTACTACATAGATTTGATAGCAGAAAAAGCTCCTCATTATCATCATTTACATAAAGTAAAACCAGGTATTACTTCATGGGGAATGGTGAAATTTGGCTATGCGGAAAATATTGACCAAATGATTGAAAGAATGAAATACGATATTTTATATATCGAAAATATCTCCTTTACTTTGGATTTAAAAATTTTAATATACACAGTGCTAATTGTATTGCAAGGCAGAGGAAAATAGATAGGAAAAGAAATTAGACAAAAAACAAACAACTAATAAATGAAAAACATAACCGTAATTGGAGCTGGTACCATGGGCAATGGAATAGCCCATACTTTTGCCCAAAGAGATTTTAATGTAAACTTGGTTGATATATCGGCAAATGCATTGGAAAAAGCAATTTCCACTATCGGTAAAAATCTGGATAGAATGGTAAAAAAAGAGAAGATTACAGAGAAAGAAAAGATTAGCACGCTATCTAATATTACAACTTATACTGATATATTGGAAGGGGTTAAAGGAGTGGATTTAGTAGTGGAAGCAGCTACTGAAAATAAAGAGTTGAAACTGAAGATTTTTGGGCAATTGGATAATGTGTGTGATGAGCATACTATTTTAGCCTCAAATACCTCATCCATCTCAATAACTGAAATTGCTACAGTAACCAATAGGGCAGAAAAAGTGATTGGAATGCATTTTATGAATCCTGTTCCTATTATGAAACTGGTAGAAGTAATAAGAGGTAAAGCAACTTCAGATCAGGTTACTTATACAATAATGGAGATGAGTAAAACTCTAGGCAAAATTCCTGTTGAAGTGAATGATGCTCCAGGGTTTGTGGCTAATAGAATACTCATGCCAATGATTAATGAAGCCATTTATACTTTGCATGAGAATATATCTTCTGTTGAAGGAATTGACACGGTAATGATGTTAGGCATGTCGCATCCTATGGGACCCTTGCACTTAGCTGATTTTATTGGTCTAGATATCTGCCTTTCGATTTTGGAAGTAATGCATGAGGGGTTTAGAGGTAAAAAATACAGCCCCTGTCCTCTTTTAATAGAAATGGTAGCTGCTGGTAAATTAGGCATTAAATCAGGTGAAGGTTTTTATAATTACTCTGATGGATCCAGAAATAAAAAAGTTGCTGCACAATTCAGTAAAAACTAATTCAACCTTCCTTCCAATTTTGCTTGTAGAATAATATGTTCAATTAGCATGTCTTCTCTATCATTTATTGGGTCGTATTTTGTTTTCAAGTCATTGTTGTAAAACTTGGCTAAGGTTTGCCAAAAAAAAGCATTGAACCTTCCTCTATACGATTTTACCAACTGATAAGAAGTAATTTGCGTTTCACGGTAGATGAGTTTTACCAAAATTATACCCTCACTCATGGTTAGGTTTTTTAGTTGCTCGGCATATTCTTCTTTCACCCATTTGGC
>CATMIT010000091.1 GCA_950069165.1 uncultured Flavobacteriales bacterium | reverse complement strand
TATGATGAATATATTGAATGGTGGTTCGCATGCTCGAGCATATCGAGAGCGAACATTATTTGCACAAAGCCATAAAAAAGGGAAAAAATATTTTGGCAGAAGGAGCTCAAGGCACCCTTTTGGATATCGATTTTGGCTCTTATCCTTTTGTCACTTCATCCAATACCATAGCGGCTGGCGCTTGCACAGGTTTGGGAATTGCACCAAATAAAATAGAAGAGGTTTTTGGAATTTTTAAAGCCTATTGTACCAGAGTTGGTTCAGGCCCATTCCCTACGGAACTTTTTGATGAGGTTGGTGAACATATGGGAAAAGTGGGTAATGAATTTGGAGCTACAACCGGAAGACCAAGAAGATGTGGTTGGATAGATTTACCGGCTTTGAAATACGCAATCAATATAAATGGCGTTACTAAACTTATGATGATGAAAGGAGATGTGCTTTCTGGAATTGATAAGATAAAAGTTTGCACCCATTACCATTTTAATGGTGAAAAAATCGACTATTTACCATTTGAAGCCAATGATGGACTCACTCCTATTTTTGAAGAATTGAAAGGGTGGAAAGAAGACTTGATGAGTTTGGAAAAATTAGCAGATGCCCCAAAAGCCTTTCACGATTATATTGCTTATTTGGAAAGGGAATTAGAAACGTCTATCAGCATTATTTCGGTGGGGCCAGATAGAAAACAAACTTTTTTCAAATAGTTGAAAAACATCCTTTTTATACTGCCACTTTTTTTGTGCAGTTTTTACCACATAAAAGCACAAAAGCAAATTGAAATTATCCATGCGGATAATTTTATATTTGACAATAATAAACATCCGGATTACGGAAAATTAGTTGGGAATGTATCCTTCAAACATGAGGGAACCATCATGCAATGCGATAGTGCTTATCAGTATAAAAACAATAAAATGGACGCATTTGGGCATATCAAAATAAACCAAGGCGATACTTTGAAATTATATGGAAAACAACTTTTTTATGATGGGGATATTAGCAAGGCTATCATCAAATATAATGTAAAATTGGTGGATAAACACATGCAACTTACTACCGAGCAAATCAATTATGATTTGGAAAAAGACATAGCCCATTATCCAACAAAAGGAGAAATAAAAGATGGAAATAACAATTTAGTTTCAGACAAAGGAAGTTATCATTCCAAAACCCATTTGTTTTATTTTAAGGGGAATGTAGAGGTGATTAACAAAGATTACATCATGAGAACCGACACCATGTTGTACAACTCTAAAACGAAAGTTAGTTTCTTTCAAGGGCCGACAACCATCACATCAGAGGAGAATATAATTTATTGTGAAAATGGCTGGTACAATACAGAAAGTAATATTTCTCAGTTTCAGAAAAATGCAAGCATCACACATCAGGATTTTATTTTAAAGGGCGATAGTATTTTTTATGATAGAAATAAGGGTTATGGAAAAGCCATCCGTAATATATACCTAATTGATACAGTTAATAATTTATTTATTACTGGTGATTTGGGCGAGTATTTTGAGAAAACTCAAAATGCCATGGTTACCCAAAATGCCCTTTTGAATTTGATTGCAGATAAGGATACTCTCTTTGTGCATGCCGATACTATAAAAAGCACAAAAGTAGAAAACAAAAGGAAGATAAATGCCTACAATAATGTAAAATGCTACAAAATCGATATGCAAGCCAAATGCGATTCTCTTTCTTATAATTTGCAAGATTCCACCATTGAACTTTTTAAAAACCCAATTATTTGGAGCGATAAGTTTCAAATTACTGCTGATAGCATTAACCTTTTGGTGAGCAGTGGAAAAATCAAAAAAATGTTTTTAAAGCAAAACCCAATGATAATTTCCAAAGAAGATTCTCTTAATTACAACCAAATAAAGGGTAAAATAATGACGGGATTTTTTAAGGAAAATAAATTACACAAAATAGTGGTTATTGGAAATGGGCAAACCATCTTTTTGGCACAAAATGACAATAAAGAAAATATTGGCATTAACACAACTGACTGCTCTGATATTACCCTTTTTTTTAAAGAAAATGAATTGGATGGTATTAGCTTCCATACCAAACCAGCTGCTATTATGCACCCTATGGATAAAATAGCAGAAAAAGACAAAATATTGAAAGGGTTTTTGTGGAGAGGTGACGAACAGCCAAAAAGTAAAGCCGATATTTTTATAGAATAATCTTAAAAGAAGTCCTTCTATTTATTCTTCTTCCATTTTCCTTTTTGTTAGAAAGAAGTGGTTTTTGTTCACCAAAACCTTTGTAGCCTAATCTGTTTTCAGAAATGTTGTTTTGTGTAAGGTAATTATATACTGCAATAGCTCTATTTTCTGATAGAATTTGATTTTCTTTTTCTTCCCCAATATTGTCGGTATGCCCTTGAATTTCTATTTTAATTTGCGGATTTTTCTTTAAATAAGTAATTAGAATATTTAAATCTGTAAATGAGCTTTTATCTAACTCAAAAGAATTATGTGCAAAATGTACATTTTTAAGTATCACCTCCTCTCCTACTTTCCTAGTGATTATTTCTAATTCTAAATCCGAAATTTCATTGGCCTGTTTTTCTTTTGGCAATTCAAACCAAAAAATATCCTCTAATCCGTATCCGTTTTTATCAGATGCATAATAAGCTGTTTTGCCATCACTTGCAACAATTAACGAATTCTCTAGTTTATGCGTGTTTATGGGATATCCCATATTTTCTGGTTTGCTCCATTTTTGCTCAGTATTTTTTCTTCTACTTACAAACAAATCAAAATTACCTAATCCAATATGTCCATTAGAAGCAAAATAAAGCGTGAGGTTATCGGCATGCAGAAAAGGGGACATTTCATTATATTCTGTGTTGATTGTTGAGCCAGCATTAAATGGTTGTCCAAAGCCATTTTCTCCTATTTCAGAAATCCAAATATCCTTTCCTCCATATCCTCCTGAGCGATTGCTAACAAAATAAAGAAACTTTCCATCAGGAGAAAAGCAGCCTTGCGTATCCCAATTTTTACTATTCACACTTTTTAGATTAATAGCCTTTTCCTTTTCAGAAAACTGAATATACAAATCGCAACTTCCTTTGCTATCCTCCCTATTGCAAGCGGTAAAAACCAAAAATCTACCATCAGCCGATATAGAAATCGCACCTTCATTAAAAGGGGTATTGATGCTACTCATCTTTTTTACTTTTTGCCAATTGTTACTCTCATCCTTCTGGGAATAATAGAAATCTTCTTGTAAATCCATTTCTCCTTTTACTTTTCTTGTAATTACAAATTGCTTGCCATCAGCCGAGATAAAAGGCAAATATTCCGCCATTTCAGAATTGATATGCTCACCCATATTTTTTGGCTTAAATTCCACAGGATTTTGCATGGCTAAAATTGCAAACATACAATCCTGAATATGCTTGATGGCTTTTTTGTAAAATGCTTCTTCTTTATTTTGAAAAGCAACAAATTTCTTAAAATGATAAATAGCATCTGGGTACATTCCATTTTCAAAATACAAATCCCCTATTTTTTGCCACCATAATTGGTCAATAGGATTTTCATGCTCAAATCCTCTGTAATAATTCTCAACCGCTAATTCAATATCTCCTTCTTCTTCATAAATTTTACCAAGAAGTTGATATGGTTTTTCCCAACTTGCATTTTTTTGTAAGCACTTATTTATACTTTTTTTTGCTTTTTCTACCTCTCCAGCATTAAAATAAGAAATGGCCTTATCATAAGTTTTGTAGTCCTTTTTCTGAGAGAAAACAAGGGTGGAAAATAGCAATAATAGAAAAAGTATTTTTCGCATTTTACGGAAGATTCATGTATTTATGGCTTTGCAAGGAAACTTGCCACTCTATATTATCCATAACAAAATCTGTTATCATTGGCATTACCTGTTCCCTTTTGCTCCATTCGGGCTGCAAATACAATTTGCAAGAGGGGGAAACAAATTGTTTCTGTTGCTTAGCCCATTTCAAATCATGTTTGTTTTGTACAATTATCTTTAACTCATTTGCCAAGGGTTTTATTTCATCAAGGGGTTTCTGATTCTTTTTTGGGGAAAGACAAATCCAATCAAACTCCCCACTCAATGGATAAGCTCCAGAAGTTTCCAAATGCACTTGCAATCCTTTCTTTTTTAAGGATTTTGTTAAAAAATCCATATTCCACATCAGTGGCTCTCCTCCTGTAATTACTACCGTATTTATTTTTGTTTCATCAATCCCTTTGATAATATCTTCCACTTTAGTTAGCGGATGTAGGTTTGCATCCCAGCTTTCCTTTACATCACACCAATGACAACCCACATCACAACCTCCAATTCGTAAGAAATAAGCAGATTTTCCAGTATGAAAACCCTCCCCTTGAATGCTATAAAAAGCTTCCATTAAAGGTAAAAGTGTCCCTTCTTTTATTAGTAAATCCTCTGCAATATTCATAAATTTTAGGTTTTACCTTTTGCAGAAATTAAGGTGTTTTTCAGTAGCATGGCTATGGTCATAGGACCAACGCCACCAGGCACTGGAGTAATAAAACTGCATTTATCTTTTACTGACTCAAAAGCGACATCACCCAAAAGTTTCCAGCCACTTTTTGTTTTATCGGACTTTACTCTTGTGATTCCTACATCAATAATACATACTCCTTCCTTTATCATATCGGCAGTAACAAATTCAGCTTTACCTAAAGCCACTATTAAGATGTCAGCAGTTTTACAAATCTCTTTTAAGTTATGAGTTTTGCTGTGCGTAAGGGTAACCGTACAATTGCCAGGATAACTTTTTTGTGCCATCAAAATACTCATTGGCAAACCCACAATATTGCTTCTGCCCACAATTACACAATGTTTACCTACAGTTTCCACTTTATACCGCTCCAATAGTTCTAAAATGCCAGCAGGGGTTGCTGGTAAAAATGTTGGTGAATTCAAGGTCATTCTTCCAATATTTTCAGGATGAAAACCATCTACATCTTTTTTAGGAGAAATCGCTTCTGTCACCTTCATTTCATTAATATGACTCGGTAAAGGAAGTTGAACAATCAAACCATCTATATCCGAATTATTATTTATTTTTTCAATCTCTGACAATAATTCTTCCTCTGTTACATCCGTTTCAAAACGAACCAAAGTAGAATCAAATCCTACCCTTTCACAAGCCTTCACTTTTGCATTAACATAGGTTTCACTTGCTCCATCCGAGCCAACCAAAATTGCTGCCAAATGGGGTTTTTTACTTCCACTAGCTAGAAGATTAGCAACCTCAACTGCTATATCTTCCTTTATATCGCTTGCTGTTTTTTTTCCGTCAAGTATTTGCATAATTCTAATGTCATATTTTAGGCATCCCACCTTTTCCTTGCATCATTTGCATCATTTGTTTTCCACCATCTCCTTGCATCATCTTCATCATTTTTCCCATTTGGCTGAACTGCTTAATCAATTGATTAACCTCAACCACGGTTGAACCACTTCCCATTGCTATTCTCTTTTTTCTACTTCCATTTAAAATCTTAGGATTTGTTCTTTCCTGTTTTGTCATAGAATGAATAATCGCTTCAATTCCTTTAAATGCATCATCATCAATATCAACATCAATATCATCAGACATTAAAGATTTTTACTCCTACTA
>CATMIT010000090.1 GCA_950069165.1 uncultured Flavobacteriales bacterium | reverse complement strand
AATTCCTGCTGATAAATCATGACTAAATTGATAGGTGTTTACCCCTTTAGTTGCAGCAATTTTATCAGCATAAACGCTTCTTCCAAACATATCAATTATGATAAATTCAGCAGTAGTAGATTTAGGAGAATTAAACCTTATACTTGTAGTTGCTGAAAAAGGATTAGGTACATTTTGAAAAAGAATAAAATCATCTTGATGAAATATTTCAGGGACATTACTTGTAGAAGAAATTACAATTTTATAACCATCAATACTTTCATAATTACCAGTTGCAGAATAAAGATCAGTTTGTACAGGAATAGTAATACCAAACACTGTAATTGTGCCATGAGTGAAAACATTTACTTCTATTGAGATTGGATAAACTCCCACAGGATCATTAGTAGTACCATATACATTTGCACATCCAACAACATCTCCTTCATAACTACAGTTAGAGGTATTACAATCTAAAGTAATCCCAGAAGGAAGACCAATTGTTGACACCATAATCATACTGTCAACTGGCCAATTACCAACATAATAAGAGTTCCCCAATGTGTCTATTGTAGTAACTGAAGAATCTCCAGATGCAGCTTCAATTAAAATTGTTGGTGTTTTAATATCAATATGAGTATAATAATACACCCCCTGAATAGCATGTGGAAGATTTTGAATAGTGTCTGGCCAAATATTATAAGTAGAATCCTGATACAAAGAATTTGGTGAACATTGTCCAAAACTTATTAGACAAGAAAAAGTTAGTGTTAAAATAAGTACAATTTTTTTCATTTTTTTGTTTTATATTTAATAATTTAGTTGTCTTTCAATTTCTTCCATTTCTATAAAATCTTGTGCTTCCTGCAATGTCGGTACAATATTCAGGTTTTCATCAAAAGAAAAATCACTTACAACTACAAATGTACCTTTATTCTTAGAAACAGATACTCCAAATTTAGTCAAATTATTTTTAATAGACTTAAGCGAGTCGATATCAACAGTAGAAAAATCAGCAATAAAATTATTAACTTCATCCGTAATTGTAATATTTTCTAACAGATTTTTTCCACTTAAAGTAAACACTAGTGTGTGTGAGCTAATGATGTTATTTTGCATTCTTTTTTATTTTTCCGGCAAGTAAATAAAGTGTTGCCATTCGGATTGCAACTCCATTTTCTACTTGATCCAGAATAATGGCCTGCTTAGAATCTGCTACATCTGAAGTTAATTCCACCCCTCTATTAATAGGTCCTGGATGCATAATGGTAATCTCTTTATCTAAACTATTTAATATCGCTTTATTTATTCCAAAAACCATGGCATATTCTCTAAGTGATGGAAAATATTTTACATCTTGTCGCTCTAATTGAATCCTGAGTACATTGGCAATGTCGCACCAATTCAGGGCATCTTTTAAATTACTAATATGCTTTACTCCCAATGTACTTATGTATTTTGGAATTAAGGTGGAAGGCCCACAAACACAAACATCAGCTCCTAATTTTTGCAAACAATAAATATTAGAAAGTGCAACCCTTGAATGCAAAATATCTCCAATAATTACAACTTTTTTACCTTTTACTTCTCCGTATTTTTCTCTTATTGAGTAAGCATCCAGAAGGGCTTGTGTAGGATGCTCATGGGTGCCATCTCCAGCAT
This sequence comes from uncultured Flavobacteriales bacterium, assembly GCA_950069165.1. GTDB lineage: Bacteria > Bacteroidota > Bacteroidia > Flavobacteriales > BACL11 > DUAL01. The sequence goes on along the minus strand of CATMIT010000090.1, from coordinate 4,013 downwards.
TAATTATTTTTGCATCAATGTTTCTAGAAAGAAAAATGGAAGCGCCAGGACTTGGATGTCGAATAACAACCATATCCACCTTCATAGCAATAATATTATTAACCGTATCAATCAGGGTTTCTCCTTTTTTTACAGAAGAAGCAGAAGAAGAAAAATTAACTACATCTGCCGAAAGGCGTTTTTCGGCAAGTTCGAAAGATAGTTTTGTTCTTGTAGAATTTTCAAAGAACAGATTAGCAACTGTTATATCACGCAATGAAGGAACTTTCTTTATCGGTTGATTAATTATTTTTTTGAAATTATCTGCTGTATTGAAAATTAAGGAGATATCCTGCTCTGTTAAATATTTAATCCCTAATAAATGTTCTACCGATAATCTGCTCATTTTTCTGAATTTAACAATATTACTTGGTCTTTTCCGTCTGTTTCCATCCATTCAACAATTACTTTTTCAGAAGTAATTGTATCTACTTTTTTCCCAACATAATTTGGCTGAATTGGTAAATGACGACTGAATCTTCTATCGATAAATACCAAAAGCTCCACAGATTTTGGTCTGCCAAAAGCCAGTAGTGCATCCAGTGCAGCACGAACAGACCTTCCAGTATAGAGCACATCATCAATCAAAACAACATTTTTCCCTTCAATTGCAAAGTCAATATCAATTGCTTGTGGTTCCAAGGGCTCTTGCCTTCTTCTGAAATCATCTCGATAAAAAGTGATATCCAAATTTCCCACTTTGATGTTGGAATTAGAAGTTATAGAAGTTAGTTTATTATGAATTCTTTTGCATAAATGTGCTCCTCTTGGTTGAATTCCAATTAAAACAGAATCCTGAAAGTCAGCATGATTCTCAATTATTTGATGAGATAATCGTTCAATAATTATATTGAATTTAGTTTTATTAATAATTATTTTTTTCAGTTTCATTTTCTATGGCAAATATAGTATTAAAAAAAAGCCCCAAAAAATTGGGGCTTTAAATTATTCATCATCACTATCTTTTTCTTTCTCTTTTTTATCAATATCATCTTTTAGATCCGAAAGCGCTTCCAAATCGCCAAGAGTGGATTTTTGCTGTGTTTGTTGAATTTTCTCAACTTCCTTTTTAGCAGTTTTAGTTGCTGTCTTTTTTGCTTTTTCCTCTGCTTGATTAAAGGTTTCAGTATGAGACAATAGAATTTTTTTGTTTTCTTTCGAAAATTCTAAAACTTTAAAATCTAGTTCTTCCCCAACTCCAGCACTATTACCATTCTCTTTTTCAAGATGTCGTTTTGGGGCAAAAGCTTCTACATCATGCTCTAAAGCAATAAGAGCTCCTTTTTCGAACATTTCGATAATTTTTCCTTTATAAACATTTCCTTCAATAAAAAGTGTCTGGTAAGTATCCCAAGGATTATCCTCTAATTGCTTGTGTCCAAGGCTAATTCTTCTGTTTTCAATATCTATATCCAATACCACAATATCTAACATTTCTCCAACTGAAGTAAACTCAGCAGGATGCTTGATCTTTTTAGTCCATGATAAATCGGAGATATGAACCAAGCCATCAATTCCTTCATCTAATTCTACAAAAATCCCAAAATTGGTAAAGTTAATTACCTTCACTTTATGCTTGGAATCCACTGGGAATTTCTTAGTAATTACTGACCAAGGATCTTCCTGCATTTGCTTAATTCCTAAGGACATTTTTCTTTCTTCTTTATCTAAAGTGAGAATTTGTGCATCTAGCTCATCACCAACTTTAAAGAAGTCGTTAGCACTTCTAAGATGTGTGGACCATGACATTTCTGACACATGCAAAAGAGCCTCAATTCCTGGTTGTATTTCAACAAACACCCCATAATCGGCAACAACTACCACTTTTCCTTTAATCTTATCCCCTACTTTTAGGTTTTCATCTAAGGAATCCCAAGGATGCTTACTAAGTTGCTTGAGCCCTAATTGAATTCGTTTTTTCTCCTCATCAAAATCAAGAATAACAACATTAATTTTTTCATCAAGCGTTACAATTTCATCCGGGTGAGCAATTCTTCCCCATGATAAATCGGTAATATGAATCAAGCCATCCACACCACCTAAATCAATAAACACACCGTAAGAAGTGGTGTTTTTTACAACCCCTTCCAAAACCTGTCCTTTTTCCAATTTGGATATGATTTCTTTTTTCTGTTCTTCAATATCTGCTTCAATAAGTGCTTTGTGAGAAACCACAACATTTCTGAATGCTTCATTTACTTTCAGCACTTTAAATTCCATTTTCTTCCCTACATACTCATCATAATCACGAATTGGCTTTACATCAATTTGTGAGCCTGGCAAAAAGGCTTCAATTCCGAACACCTCAACAATCATCCCTCCTTTGGTTCTGCTTTGAATTGTACCTTCCACAATTTCTCCTGTATCTTGAGCAGTATTCACTCTCTCCCAAGCTCTAAGGACTCTTGCTCTTCTATGTGATAAGATTAATTGTCCGTTTTTATCTTCTTGTTTCTCAACTAAAACCTCAACCGTATCCCCTGCTTTTAGTTCAGGATTGTATCTAAATTCATTACGGCCAATTACACCATCCGATTTAAAATTAATATCAACAATTACCTCTTTGTCGGTGACTCTTACTACTGTTCCATCCAATACTTTTTTATCTTCAACCTCACTCAAAGTAGGTAGATATTCATTCTCTAAATCCTTTCTTTCTTTCTCACTATAATCAGATGAGTCCAATTTCTCCCAATCAAATTCTTCTTCCATCTGAATAGGTTTTTCTTCTTTTACTTCCTTTACTTCTTCTATTTCCTCTTGAGCAATTTCCTTAACAGAAGTTTGTTCAGCTGGTTCTGTTACGGCTTCTTCTTCAGTAGGTGTTTCTTCTAGAGTTTCTGTAGATTCTTCTGAATTAATTTCTTCTTGATTTGAATTTTCTTCCGATTCAGTTTCTTCTAATATTGCTTTATCTTCTGAATCATTAACAGGAGTAGTTGTTTCTTCCTGTTTTTGGTTGTCATTTTCTACTATTTCTTCAGTAGTTTTTTTAGCTTTTACTTCTGACATTTTTTTGTACTTTATTGTATCTCGCAATCTGATAAGGGGTTCATGTGTCCGATTTACGAGAGATGTTTTTTTTATTCTCTTGCCTTTTTAACCCTTAAACTCACATTTAAAAAGGCGAGCAAAGATACAATTTCCTCTGTAAAACTAAACTATTTTTTAGGGAAGATTAAACTGCTTGTAGTTTCAGGATGTTTTTAGCCACATTTTCCATTAGCCATCTAGGAGTAGAAGTGGCTCCGCATATACCTACCTGTGAATTTTCATTAAACCATTCTTCTTTTATCTCTTTTTCCTCAGATACAAAATAAGAATTTGGATTTTCTTTAAGGCAAGATTGAAAAAGCATTTTGCCATTTGAACTCTTTTTACCACTCACAAATACAATCACATCATTTTCTTTTGAGAATTCTTTCAGTTGAGGCTCTCTACCTGATACTTGTCTGCAAAGCGTGTCGTTCACAATAAATTTTACGGAATCTGTATTACCAGCAATTTCTTTTCTTTTTCTAATTTTCTCTTGCAAATTCGCAAAAGCTCTTGGGCTTTTTGTGGTTTGAGAATACATATAAATGGGAGCTGAGAAATCCACTTTATCTAAATCATCAGCACAGGAAACAATGATTGCTTTGCCATTTGTTTGTCCTAAAAGCCCTTGCACCTCCGCATGCCCTTCTTTACCGAAAATAATAATTTGCCCGTCAATCTTATTAATCTCTTCATAGCCTTCTTTGATATTGTGTTGTAATTTTAATACAACAGGGCAAGAGGCATCCAATAATTGAATATTATTTTTGATAGCAGTATGGTAAGTTTCTGGTGGTTCGCCATGCGCCCTTATTAGCACTTTGCAATCTTTCAACTCACTGAATTGTTGATGATTGATAATTTCTAACCCCATATCATTTAATCTGTCTACCTCCATATTGTTATGCACAATATCGCCTAAACAGTATAATTTTCCT
>CATMIT010000089.1 GCA_950069165.1 uncultured Flavobacteriales bacterium | reverse complement strand
TATCTCCTGTACAAGAAAGGTGAGGGTAGGAGGCAATTGCCGCAACACTATGCCCTGGGAATTCAATTTCTGGAACTACAGTAATATGCCTTGTTTTTGCGTAAGCCAAAATTTCTTTAATATCCTCTTTGGTATAAAAGCCACCATATTTCTCTCCATTTTTTTCTGTTCGCCAAGCCCCAATTTCAGTCAGTTTTGGGTATTTGTCAATTTCAATTCTCCAACCCTGATCTTCCGTAAGGTGCCAATGCAAAACATTCATTTTATGATAAGCCAAAAGGTCAATATAACGCATCACAAATTCTTTGTCCATAAAATGGCGACAGCAATCCAGCAGCATTCCTCTCCAAATAAATCTTGGGAAATCATGAATTTCTAAGCAAGGAATTTTAGTAACAACTACTCCTTTTTTAGTCGGCAGTAATTGTCGTAAAGTTTGTATCCCTCTCATAATTCCTATGGGTGTGGAAGCCTCTATTTTTAAATTATCTGCAGAAATATTAAGGAAGAATTCTTCTTCTTGTAATCCTTCTTTTTTTAATAATTCAATTGTGTTTCCTTTTCCTTTTAACTCAAGATTCAGCAAGGTTTTTAAGTAGTCTGACTCAGCATAAAATAGACTGTCAACTATCAAATTTGTGTTAAAACTAAATGAAAACGCACCTTCATTTATTTCTACTTTTTGAGGTTTTGGGATAAGATTTACCTCTTGTACAATTGGCTTAGTACAAGCAAATAGCAAACATAGTATAGCTAACCAATATTTCATTATTTCAAATAAGATAATGAATCAATCATTCGATTTTCACCGCCTTGATGCAAAGCATAATTAAACCAAGGATGTACGGCATAAGCACCATGCTCTCCTTTTTTGTTGATGGCTAAATAGCCAATTTGCATGTCTTTATAATTTTGATTTTTTACAATTCTTGCAATTGCCTCTTCACAAGCCTCTTGTGGAGTTGCGCCTTGTCGCATTAATTCAACTACTAAAAAAGAACCTAAAGTTTTTAGTACTGCTTCTCCAACTCCTGTTGCGCAGGCACCCCCAACTTCATTATCCACAAACATTCCAGCACCAATCACTGGGGAATCACCTACTCTTCCGTGCATTTTCCAAGAAAGCCCAGAAGTAGTGCAGGCCCCAGAGATATCGCCTTTTTTATCCAAAGCCAAAAGGCCAATAGTATCATGATTGTCAATATTAATAATCGGTTTATATTCAGATTCTTTCAGCCACTCCCTCCATCTTTTTTCTGCTTTTTCAGTAAGTAAATTTTCTTTTTTGAATCCATTTTCTAATGCAAATTGCAAGGCGCCAGAACCAGAAAGCATTACATGAGGGGTCTGATCCATTACTTTTCTAGCAACAGAAATAGGATGTTTGATATGTTGTAAAAAACTAACCGAGCCACAATTTCCTGTTTCATCCATGATGCATGCATCAAGCGTTACTTTTCCTTCTCTATCTGGCAAGCCTCCTAATCCAACCGACATGGATTCAGGATCCGCTTCAGGAATACGAACCCCTGCTTCAACTGCATCAATGGCTTTTCCGTAATTTTTCAATACCTCCATTGCCTCCTCATTGGCAGGCATTCCATGTCGCCAAGTAGAGATAACCATAGGGAATCCATTGTCAGAATTAGGATTTGTTTTATCCATTTTGGCTATGCTTAGTTTTGGAAAAATAGAGGCTCCAATAGCACCTAATACTCCTCCTTTTATAAAATTTCTTCTGTTTGACATGGCTTATTTGTTAAGGTCATAAAGCGACCAAATTAGTAATTTATTTTTGCTTATTTTTTTTCCTTCAAACTTAAGTATTTTCTTTTCACCTGGTAATAGTGAGAAAAAATTATCAGAAAATTGACCTTCTATACCATGTAAATACACTTCAAATGCTGGAATATCTGTTTGCAATGTAATGGTATTTTTTTCTATTTGATAAGAGATAGTTGGTTTTTTAAAATTTACGTTTTTAGTTTCAGTAGCAAATAAAGACTTTGCTTTTAGTTGTTTATTTTTGAGTTCAGCAACTATAAATTGATTGTCATTTACTTTGATTTTTTGGGCGTAAATCAATGCTGATCCTTCTACATTTTTGTTGATTGGCTCAGTTACTTTATGCGTAATCTCCCCATCCAAATTATAAATACTAATGATTAAAGTGTCTTGAATTTCTTCTGCAAAATCAGTCATTACCCAAACGCTTATCATGTCATTATCATCTAATTTTTGAGATAATGAAACAGGAGAAAATACATCTTGAGTCGTATAATGTAATGCTTTCCAATTGCCAAAATAATCACGGCTACTCCAGGATACGACTGGCCAACAATCATTCAGTTGCCAATACAAAGTCCCCATGCAATATGGTTGATTTCTTCTGTGGCTCTCCAAACCAATTCGCATGCCATTTGCTTGTAGGATTTGACTTGCATAAATGAACTTTTTAAAACCCTTTGGTACATTGTATTCTCTTGCCATATATTCAGTGATAAGGGAATTTCCTCTCGGATGTTTTTGATGATTTTTCATCACAGCTGAATTCAAATTCCAATCCAAACTATCAGCAAAAGTGGCAATGGTTAAAAACTGAGGGAAAGATTGAAAGCCAAATTCACTCATAAATCTCGGTACTTTTTGTTCAAAATTTTCAAAAGGTTCTCCGTCATGCCAAACGCCCCAATAATGTGCATCTCCCTGAAATTGATGTTTAGGATTTCCTCTGCCAAATTTTGGAGAGCTTTCCCAGTAGGCTGATTGAGAATTTTTAGATACTATAGCTGGAAGTATCTCTTGAAATACTTTTTGGTATCCCTCCCAAATTTTATCTTGTTGCTTTTTGGTAAATGCATTTTGCCAACCCCATCTGTGCCAGCCTTCTGAATTTTCATTGTTACCACACCAAAGGGCAATGGAAGGGTGGTGGCGTAAACGCTTTACATTTTGGATGGCCTCTTCTTTTATATTTTCTAAAAACAAAGAATCACTAGGGTACATTGCACAAGCAAACATAAAATCTTGCCAAACTAGAATCCCAAGCGAATCGCATAAATCATAAAAAATATCGTCTTCATAAATTCCTCCTCCCCAAACCCTGAGCATATTCATGTTGGCTTTGACTACATCCTTTAGCAAATTGCGATAATGGCTTTTTGTTACTCTATTTTGTAAATAATCTTGCGGAATATAATTGGCTCCTTTCATAAAAATAGGTTTATCATTTACTTTGAAATAAAAACTTTCTCCTATTGAATCTTGCTCAGTAATTAATTCTATTTTTCGTAAACCAATTTTTTTTGTTTGGCTATCAAGCAGCCTATTTTCATCTGATATAGAAATATTGATGTCATATAATTTTTGCTCTCCATAGCCATTTGGCCACCATAATTCTGGATTTGGAATGCGAATGATAATGGAAAGTTGATTATTCCCTTTTTTCAATTTAAAACCCTTCCAGATCTTATCATAAGCCTTAAGGGTAATTGTTTTTTCAGTTGAAGATTCTATATTAATACCTACGGTTAAGTTAGCAAGCGAATCCGTTAAATGATCTTGCACAACATAAATAATATTTATCTTGCAATCATCCCAACTTTGCAGTTCAACTTTACGCCAAATTCCTGTTGGCGATATTTTTGCTCCCCAATCCCAACCATAATGAAAGCCCGCTTTTCGCGAAAAGACTCTTTCTCCACCAGGTAAACTATATCCTAAAACAGTTTGTTTTTCTTTTTCTTTTTCTGAAACAGGTTCAAATAGTATGCGTAATTCATTTTCTTTTTTTAATATGCCTTTTACATCTACCTCCCATTTTCTGAACATATTATCAGCCGACAAGATTAATGAGTCGTTCAAATACACTTTGGCGTAAGTGTCCAATCCATAAAAAACTAAAATTTGATTTTGTTTTTTTAAGGTATTTTCAGTTGCCGAAAATTCTGATTTGTAACTCCAATCTCTTTTGGAAACCCATTGCACAGAATCCTCATTGGTTCCGTAAAATGGGTTAAGGATGAAGTTATGCTTTAATAAATCTGAAAAGTTATTTCCAGGCACAATTGCTTTATGCCAGGTGCCTTGAAATTCAAATTTCCAATCCTTTATTATTTGTGAACGAAAAGCTTTTTCTTGCTTTGTACAAGCACTTAAAACAACTAATAATATGAGTAGATATTTATACAATTTATTCCAATTTGTCAATTATTGCTTTTAAACATATGTTTGCGCAACATTCCATCAAAAAATCATTCATGGGCTAAATTTATAAAAATTGAATCAATAATAAACATACTAAAAAAAAAATGTACTTTCGAGCTCTCAAAAAAAACTAACACCATGAAAAAATCTTTATTTTTATTATTTTCAATTTATTTCTTTTCTTTAACTGCTCAAACTTCATATACTATTAATGTTGGAGGGGCATCCAATATCTTTGCTCCTGCTATCTTAACTATTAATGTTGGCGATACTGTAACATGGAATAATACAGGGGGATATCACAATGTAAACGCCACTCAAGATACTTTTCCTAGTAATCCAGAAGGTTTTGGTAATGGTGTTGTTAGTGCTCCATGGTCTTTTCAGTGGGTATTCACTATGCAGGGTACATACGACTATCAATGTGATCCACATATTCCTTTAATGGTAGGAGTTGTTATTGCGAACGCGATACAAATTCCAGGTTGCACCGATTCAACAGCCTGTAATTATGACCCAACAGCAACAATTGATGACAGCTCTTGTATTTTCCCGGATGGTTGCACCGATTCATTAGCATGTAACTATAATTCACTAGCTACTTGTGATGATGGCTCTTGCTTAACTACTTATGGTTGTACAGATTCAACTGCTATTAATTTTAATGTAAATGCTAGCTGTGATGATGGGACTTGTACTTATCCATTACCTCTAGCTGAGAATCTTTTCTTCTCAGAATATGCTGAGGGAAGTAGTGATAATAAATATTTTGAAATATATAATCCAACTTCTGATACTGTAGATTTAACTAATTATGCTTTTGCAAGAGTAAATGGGAATCCTGCGACTCCTGGAATATATGAGTATTGGAGTAATTTTGATTCTGGAGCTGTAATACTTCCTAATGATGTTTATATAGTTGCTGATCAAGCTGCCGATTCAATAATTTTGAATGAAGCAGATATGGGTTTTGGAGCGCTTAGTAATGGGGATGATGGAATGGCATTGGTATATGGTAATCAACCGCCATCTCCTATTAGCCCTGATAGTGGAGCATATGTTATTTTGGATTGGATTGGTGATTGGAATGGCGATCCTGGACAAGGTTGGGATGTTGCTGGGGTTGGAGCTGCAACACGAAACCATACACTAGTTAGGAAATGTCCAATATCTCAAGGAGATACTTCCTGGACAAATGCTGCTGGAACTAACCCTGTGAATTCTCAGTGGATTGTAAAGCCAAGTAACTATTGGAACAATATAGGGTATCATGATTATAATATATCAATCTATGATACACTAACCTTTACAATCTGTAATGGATTAAGTGTGACTGTTGGTACAAGCACCTATGATTCAACAGGTATCTACACTGATGTGTTAACATCTGCTAATGGGTGTGATAGTATTGTTGTTACAGATCTTACGGTTCTTAGTAGTTCAGCTTCAATAATAGTAAATGATACTACTATTTGTGATGGAGATACTATACTAGTAAATAATAACC
>CATMIT010000088.1 GCA_950069165.1 uncultured Flavobacteriales bacterium | reverse complement strand
ATTGACGACAAGGTGTTTCTCAATTGGCGAATCACCGGCCTGACCAAGAACTGCATGTTCCTCATACAACGGTCTGCTAATGCAGGTGATTTTGAGACCATTGAAGTAAAAAAGGGCATTTGTGGGGATTCCAGCTTAACAGTACTATACTGCTTTCTCGATAATGAACAAATTGAAGGAGTTGTAAAGTACCAGGTTAGACAAATCGAGTTTGATACCTTACTGGTAGAGGTCTCAACTAACCAGGAGTGATCGTGTGCAATTTTTGCTAATGTTTAAATAAACTCAGATACCTAAACTACCACTTAATAATATATGATATTATCTACCACAAAAATCAATTTATGCTTTTTGGAAATTTGTCCTAATTTTTCAATATCAATAATATTGAGCATAGGGTTAGTAGGTGTTTCTACCCAAAGCATTTTGGTGTTTTCATTTATTAAGGATTCAATTTCCTTTGTGTCGTCCATTGCTGTAAAATGAAATTTGATGCCATAATTTTCAAAAATAGTAGTGAAAATTCGATAAGTACCTCCGTATAAATCATTATTTGATATTACCTCATCTCCGGGAGATAATAATTTAATTATAGCATCAATTGCACTCATTCCACTTCCAAAACAAAGCCCATATTTTCCGTTTTCTAAAGCTGCCAAGTTTTGCTCCAATGCATTTCTAGTTGGGTTTCCAGTTCTGGAATATTCATATCCCTTATGATCGCCAGGAGATGCTTGCACATAAGTGGATGTTTGATAGATTGGCGTCATGATTGCCCCAGTAGTCGGGTCGAACTCTTGGCCTGCATGTATGGTTTTTGTTCCGAATTTCATCTTAATTTTTCATTTGATTTATATAGAGCAAATCTATCAAAAATTGCAAGATTTAATTTTACTTTTGTAATTAAATCTCACTTTTGAATAAAACGCTTTTGGCACATCTTGCCTTACTAGTAGCAAATTTAATTTATGCTATAAATTACAGCTTTGCTAAGGATGTGATGCCGACCTTTATTCTACCTTCTGGTTTTATATTATTAAGAGTAATTGGCGCCCTGTTTTTATTTGCACTCACCTATTTTTTGTTTGTAAAAGAAAAAGTGGAGAGAAAAGATATGTTTCGCTTAGCTATTTGTGGGATTTTTGGAGTAGCCATCAATCAGTTGTTATTTTTTGAAGGATTGAATTTAACTACTCCTATAAATGCAGCTATTATCATGACATCTAACCCTATTTTGGTTATGATTATTTCTTTTCTAATCATAAAAGAAAAAATTACTTTCAGAAAAGGACTGGGGATATTACTTGGAATAATAGGAGCTTCCTCCTTAATTTTAAAAGGAGGAGATGTAAGTTTAGATTCTAATATGCAATTAGGGAATTTGTTTGTTTTTATCAATGCAGCAAGTTACGGTTTGTATTTAGTGATTGTAAAGCCCATGATGAAAAAATACCATCCAATTACTGTTATGTTTTATGTCTTTTCATTCGGGCTGTTGTATGTATTGCCTTTCGGATTTACCAATTTAGCGGATGTAGATTGGAGTATTATACCTAATAGTATTTATCTGGAAATTGCTTTTGTGGTGATTTGTACGACCTTTATTGCATACCTTTTTAATTCCACAGCCCTAAAACAACTGAGCCCAAGCACAGTGAGTATTTATATTTATTTGCAACCTGTTTTAGCTACACTTTTTGCGATTTTTTGGGGTTCTGACAACTTGGATAATCAAAAAATTATATCAAGCATACTTATCTTTTTTGGGGTATATTTGGTAAGTGTTCGCTCTCTAAAGGAAAGAAAGCAGAAACTTTCCTAAATTTGTAAAAAATTTATAAAATGATACAATCTATGACGGGCTATGGGAAAGCCGAATTAAACCTAGAAAACGCTAACTTTACTATTGAAGTAAAATCCTTAAATTCCAAACAAATAGATGCAACTGTAAAGATGTCATCTGTATATAGAGATAAAGAAATTGGGCTGAGAAAATTACTTTCAGAAAAATTACAAAGAGGTAAAATTGAACTTTCTATTTGGAGGGAAAAGTCAGAATCATCTTCTAATTACAAGATAAATACAGAAGTTATAAAAGATTATCATAATCAAATATTACAATTGAAAAAGGATTTGGGATTAAAATGGAATATGTGGACTTTTACTCCATTTAAAGCTGAATCCACTGATATTATTCCAACTTTATTAAAAATGCCTGAGGCATTGGTAAAAGGAGAGGAAAAATCAAATGAAAACGAGTGGGAGGAAATTCAAAAAGCCATAAATACTGCCATTGCTAACGTATTACAATTCCGAATAGATGAAGGAATAAAATTAGAAGAGGATATTTCAAAAAGGATCTCAATAATCTCAGATTTGCTAAAACAAATTGAACCACTAGCAAAAGAAAGAATAGTAAAAGTAAAACAAAGCTTGAATGAAAAATTAGCAGAAATTGACTCCAAAAACATTGATGAAAACCGTTTTGAGCAAGAACTCATCTATTATTTAGAAAAACAAGACATCACAGAGGAGCAAGTTAGGCTAGATGCACACCTTAACTATTTTACTGAAACAATGAATGGAGAATCCCCAAACGGAAAAAAGTTAGGGTTTATAGTGCAAGAAATAGGCAGAGAAATTAATACTATTGGTTCCAAATCATCAGACGCACAGATGCAAAAGATAGTGGTGCAAATGAAGGATGAGTTAGAAAAAATTAAAGAGCAACTATTAAACATTTTGTAAGTGGGAAAACTCATTGTAATATCGGCACCATCTGGAGCAGGGAAAACTTCCATAGTTCATTTTTTGTTAGCCCAAATTGACTCACTTTCTTTTTCCGTTTCTGCTTGTAGCAGATTAAGAAGGGAAAATGAAACAGATGGAATAGATTATCATTTTTTAGCAGCTGAGCAGTTCCATAAAGAGATAAAAGAAAATGCATTTTTGGAATGGGAAGAGGTCTATGAAAATCAGTATTATGGCACCTTAAAATCAGAGGTGGAAAAAATTTGGCAAAAGGGGAAAACAGTAATTTTTGATGTGGATGTAGAGGGAGGGATCAACATAAAAAAACAATATCCAACCGAATGTTTGTCTATTTTTATTATGCCGCCATCTCTTGCAGTTTTGGAAGAAAGATTGCAAAGTAGAGGTTCAGAATCAGCAGAAAGTTTACAGAAAAGAGTAATAAAAGCAAAAGGAGAAATTGCAAAAAGTGAGGAATTCGATAAAATAATTTTAAATGATGATTTTGGTGTGGCATGTATGGAAACCATGGAAGTAATCCAAACATTTATCGGATGAAAATAGGATTATTTTTTGGCTCATTCAATCCCATGCACATTGGGCATAAAGTAATTGCTTCCTATATGTCTGAATTTTCTGAATTGGAGCAAGTTTGGTTTGTAGTTTCCCCTCAAAACCCTTTGAAACAAAAGCAATCTTTATTGGATCAGTATCACCGATTAATGATAATAAGAATGGAAGTGGAGGACAATCCGAAATTATACGCCTCTGATATTGAGTTTAATTTATCGCAACCATCTTTCACCATTGATACTCTGGTGCACTTAAAAGAGCAATATCCTGAAAACGATTTTTCCTTAATTATTGGGGCAGATAATTTACAGAATTTTCATAAGTGGAAAAATTACGAGCAGATTTTAGTCGATTATTCCGTTTATGTGTATCCAAGACCAGGAATTGAAATAAGTGGCTCGCATGAAAATATTCATATAGTAAATGGCGTTCCTCAAATGGAAATCTCAGCTTCTTTTATCCGAGAATCAATAAAGAAAAAGAAAGATGTATCGTATCTGATTCCAGAAAAAGCTTGGCAATATATTGATGAAATGAATTTTTACAAAAAATAAATATGCTCAGAATAATCTTTCTACTTAGTATTATATTTTCTATTTCTTCTTGTAGTTACTATAGAACTAAGCATATTACTAAACAAAAACAATGGGAAGATTATCTTCCTACGGGAAACCTTGTAAAAGCAGCAGTAAAAACTAAAAAATATAATAAACGAATTTATGACGGAAGAATAGAGTCAAAAAGAAAAACTGAAGAAAAATGGATGGATTCAAATGGAAAGAGATGGATTCAAAGAGATGGGTTTAAAATGGAAGTTTCTGAATCGAAACCTCAACAATATACAGGTTGGTGGATATATGGAGAAGGGCAACATATTTTTAAAGATGAAGAAACTTTAGGAGAATGGGAGCTTACTTTCCCTAATGAAAATATGCAAGAGTTGATTGAACTTTATTTGGCAGTATGCGAAATGGAATACTTCCCTATGGAATGTAATATGATTGGACATTTACACAATGATACCTTAGAAGTTACTGACTTTGAAATTACCTATATACAAGGTTGTGGGGAGTAGTGCTTCCTTCTCCCAATTATCTAAGCTATTATCCTAGCTTTGCAAAAAATAATTCCACAAAAGGAATCCCCATATGAAATTTGAAGATTTAAACTTACACCCCACTTTACTAAAAGCGGTAAAAGACCAAAATTATACTACTCCAACCGCTATTCAGGAGCAAGCAATTCCATTGGTATTAAGGAAAAAAGATGTTCTGGGTTCTGCCCAAACTGGTACCGGAAAAACAGCTGCTTTTGCCTTGCCTATTTTACATCATCTGATAAAAGAAAAAAGCAATAATAGCAAACAGAAAATAAGAGTTTTGGTGGTTACGCCAACTCGTGAACTTGCGATACAGATTGGGGAAAATTTTACAGTTTATTCAAAATACACTAACATAAAAAATACCGTAATTTTTGGTGGAGTAAAACAAGCTACTCAAACGAATGCACTTAGTAGGGGAGTAGATATTTTGGTGGCAACTCCTGGGAGGTTGTTGGACCTTATGGGGCAAGGATTTATATCATTAAAAGATGTTGGTTATTTTGTATTGGATGAGGCGGATAGAATGTTGGATATGGGTTTTATTCATGATATTAAAAAACTACTAGAAAAACTACCAAAGCAAAGGCAATCGTTATTTTTCTCGGCTACTATGCCCAATAGTATTCTAACACTTTCTAATACTATTTTGCGTAACCCAAAAAAGGTAGCAGTACATCAAGTTTCCCTAACTGCCGAAACGATTCAGCAGTATATTTACTACACGAATAAGAGTGATAAAAAGGACTTGTTATTTCATATCTTGAAAGACAAAAATATCAAACAAATTTTGGTGTTTTCAAGAACCAAACATGGTGCGGATAGGATTGTTCGTAATTTAAAAAAGAAACATATTGTTGCGGCAGCAATACATGGGGATAAAGCCCAGAACCAAAGACAAAAGGCTTTGCAATCCTTTAAAAATTTAGAGGTAAGAGTTTTGGTGGCTACTGATATTGCTGCAAGAGGAATTGATATTGATAAATTAAGTTATGTACTTAATTATGATATTCCTAATGAGCCAGAAACTTATGTGCACAGGATTGGAAGATGTGGTAGAGCAGGGGAAGAAGGAGTTTCAATTTCAATTTGTGAGCCAGAAGAAAATGAATACGTTAGAGATATTGAAAAGTTAATCAAGCAGAAAATTACGGAAGTTAAAGGACATCCTTTCCCACAAACAGATAAGCCTATGAATGCTAAGGAAAAAAAGGAAGCTGAAAAGGAAAAAAACAGAAAGAAACAAGAGTTTTTTGCCAACAGAAATAAAAAGAGAAATGTTGGAAAATCAAATCCCAGATATAAGAGGAGGTAATTTATAATGAATGATAAAAGTAACAAGGAAAATTTTCAAGTCAATAATCCATTACACGGAATAAGGTTAATTGATATCCTTGAATATTTGGTGGATGAATATGGTTGGGAAGATTTGGGTTATGAAATCAATATCAATTGTTTCAATAGTAACCCTTCCATAAAATCGAGCCTTAAGTTTTTAAGAAAAACTAGGTGGGCAAGAGATAAGGTAGAGAGACTCTACCTTAATACGCTTAAGAAATAAAGATAAGCAAAGAAAGAAACAAGAGTTTTTCCCTCCAGAAATAAAAAGCGGAATGCTGGAAAATCTAATT
>CATMIT010000087.1 GCA_950069165.1 uncultured Flavobacteriales bacterium | reverse complement strand
CTTGGTATGGATGATGAAAAACGATTAAGCGGTTATGGTGTTTCGGCTTGTGCTACTTGTGATGGTTTCTTTTACAAAGGTCAAGATGTAGTGGTAGTAGGTGCTGGTGATACAGCAGCTGAGGAAGCAACTTACTTGGCTAAAATGTGTAATAAAGTAACAATATTGGTTCGAAAAAGTGAAATGAGAGCATCCAAAGCTATGCAACACAGGGTATTTAATACCCCTAATCTGGAAGTTCTTTTCAACCATGAAACTAAAAGTATTAATGGAGAAAAAGGCGTAGAAAGCGTAGCAGCCTACAATAATCAAACACAAGTAGAAACAATTATCCCTGTTACAGGTTTCTTTGTGGCTATAGGGCACAAACCAAATACTGATTTGTTCAAAGGGCAATTGGATATGGACGAAAACGGCTATCTAATCATTGAGGCAGGAACTTCAAAAACTAAAATTCCAGGCGTATTTGCATCTGGTGATGTTGCCGACCATGTTTATCGGCAAGCAGTTACTTCAGCTGGGACAGGTTGTATGGCCGCTTTGGATGCTGAGCGTTTCCTTAGCAGTTTGAAGTAATCTTTTTTTATTACTTTTGATAAAAAAATTATGAATTTACCAAAGATGGCCCAAAAATTTCCTTATGTAATAGACGAAAAAGCAGGGAAAAAAGCATTCTGCACTTGTGGAACAAGTAGCAATCAGCCCTATTGTGACGGCTCTCATAAAGGCAGTGTATTTTCTCCCGAAATAGTTTATCTTGCTGAAGATAAAAAAGTAGCTTGGTGTGGATGCAAACAATCAGGAAATGGAGCTTTTTGTGATGGTTCTCATAAAAACCTCTAGTCTATTTTGTAGTCCCATAAGCTCAACTTAAACTCAGCTCTCTCAGGCTTAAAAAAAGCAACATTCCAAAAACCTTTATAGTAAATATCAGTAGGAATATGTTTCTCATTGAAATAATCCATGTTTACAATTACATGCATATCTAAATCAATAAGCCAATGTCTATACGAAAAGATATATTCTCGGTAAATCACATTAAAATTCTCTTTGTCAAAGTAAGAAACTATTTTTCGAATTAGCGCTTCCCCTAAATCCTTTTTACTCAACTCCTTTTTCACATTTACTGTAAAAGTGTAGCAATCCCTTCCTTTGTAATTTGTAGAGCCAATGATATAGTCGTAATACTGCTGCATATTAATGTCAAATACTGCCAATTTTGCCGACATTCTACCTTTTTTTTGTTGGGTATCATCATCCCCTACTGAAAAACCAATCGTTTTTGCATCACGCATATTCTGGCTTTCATTTTTATTCTTCCCCTCTGACATTTTTAAGGAAACACTAATTGTATCCTGAGGAAAAAACACCTCATCAAATGCTTCAGGGGTATAGTATTTATATTTGCCCTTAATCTTGCTAATTTGAGCATAAATTGAAGAAGAGGTGTCTGTATTCTTCCTTATCATTCTCCTTATCTTTTTAGAATAAATCTTTCCTTTATCATAAATAGAATCATTCAGCACCCAAGCATTTCTCCCATCAGAAAAATGAGTTCCCCATTTTTTAAGAGTTCCGATAGTTCCCCCTTTTTTATTAAAGATATTTAGTTCGCTTTCATATTTATGTTTGTAATATCTCAGATGCTTAAAAGCCATATAAAAAGTAGTGTCCGTTTTTACATAATGAATAAACTCATCCACATCAAAACTATCTTTTATCCCAACTATTGTTACGCTATCAAGCAGAACAGATTTTACTATCTGCTCTTGCGAGAAAGCAAATTGGGAAAATAAGAGAAAAAGGAAGAGGATTCGTTTCATAAATTATTGCAAA
Source organism: uncultured Flavobacteriales bacterium (assembly GCA_950069165.1). GTDB lineage: Bacteria > Bacteroidota > Bacteroidia > Flavobacteriales > BACL11 > DUAL01. Next base: position 4,312 of record CATMIT010000087.1, on the reverse strand, counting down.
TATAAAAAAAGCAAGGCAGCACAAAAGTGCTACCTTGCTTACAATTACACATAAGCCGGATTCTGTTCCAAAAGGTGCTATCATTTATCTAGAACTAAAGTTACCTTTAGTTTCTAACTGCCTACCCCTCAAGATTGGACGAGCAATCCAAAAATCCTGATATACATGGCATTGCAACGCATAGAGTTTGCCTGATTTCACTACAGCCGAACTGTACTTGCTTTCTGTTGCACTGGTCCTCACCTCACGGTGGACGGATGTTATCCGCTATGCTGCTCTGTGGTGTCCGGACTTTCCTCTTCTAAAAAAGAAGCGATAGCATCAGTAATTGTAAAACAAAAGTAGTTATTCCTGTTTAATTTATAAATTTACAGCCATGAAAAAAATAATTTCAACAACAAATGCTCCAAAAGCAATCGGGCCTTATAGTCAAGCGGTAATGGCAGGAGACACTTTATATTGTTCAGGACAGATTGCAATCAATCCAAAAAGCGGAGAATTAAACACTGCTAATATAACTACAGAAACAAATCAGGTAATGCAGAATTTAGAAGCAGTTTTAAAAGAAGCTGAAATGAATTTTGAAAATGTTGTAAAGTGCAGTATTTTCTTGAAAAACATAAAGCAATATGCAGAGATAAATGAAGTATATTCTCAATATTTTAGAGAAAACCCTCCTGCCCGTGAAACAGTGGAAGTATCCACTTTACCAAAAAATGTGAATATTGAAATCTCGCTAATAGCTGTAAAATGAAAAGAAAAAGCTTTTTAAAATCGATTTTTGGAGCAGGAGCACTACTAAGTGTTCCCTATTGTAGTAATCCAGAAAAATTGGATGAGCTAAACATCCAAATAAATAGTGTGTCTGACAAATGTAAGGGGAATATGGTGGGCTTCAAAACTACCCCTATTGACAAAGTAAAAGTTGGACTTATCGGAATTGGCAATAGAGGAAAAACCCTTATCCAAATGTTTGATTGGCTGATTGAAAATGAGAAAGCCGAGATTGTAGCCCTTTGCGATTTAGATGGAAAAAATATTGATTATGCCCTTAATCATTTAAAAGACAAGCAATCTTTGATTCCTAAAACATATGCTAATGGAGAAAATGATTGGGAAAATGTAGCAAAATTGGAGGAGGTGGATTTACTATTAATCGCAACTCCTTGGGAGTGGCATACGCCAATGGCAATTTTTGGAATGGAAAATGGAAAGCATGTTGCCTCTGAGGTGCCTATTGCTTATACTTTGGAAGATTGCGTAAAAATTATTCAGATAGCTGAGCGAACTTCAAAGCATTGCATCATGATTGAAAACTGCTGTTATAACAGAGAAGAACTTTGGATTATGAACATGATTCAAGAAGGGGTTTTTGGGGAATTAACCCATGCGGAATGTGCCTATAATCATGATTTGCGCGCTTTACTTTTACATGAAACTTATTACAAAAATCAGTGGCGAATGAAACACCATACTGAGAGGAATGGGAATTTTTACACCACTCATGGTATTGGACCGGTAAGTTTTTACATGGATATTGGAAGGGGTGACACTTTCAAATATTTAACTTCAATGAGCTCGAAAGAGCAAAGTTTGAGTGCAGCTGTAAAAAAAACAAATAGTAATTTCCCGAGCGTAAAATGTGGAGATGTGAATACTTCACTAATTAAAACAGAAAACGGAAAAAGCATTATGTTGCAATTTGATGTGCATACAGGCAGGCCTTATTCTAGGATAAACCAGTTAGTTGGCACAAAAGCAGTGCATGAAGGATATCCGAGTCGGCTTTATATTGATGGGGAAGAATTAGAATTTTGGGGACACAGATGGTTATCGGAAGAGGATTATTTGACTTATTCTAAAAAGTATGAACACCCTATGATTAGCAAACTTAAAAAAATTAGCGAATCCTTTAAACAAGGGCATGGTGGCATGGATTTTATTATGATTTACCGCTTGATTAGCTGCTTAAATAAAGGTATTCCGCTAGATATAAATGTGTATGATAGCGTGATGTGGAGTGCCATTACGCCCCTTTCAGAACTTTCTGTAAGTTTGGATAGCCAACCAATAGCTTTCCCTGATTTTACAGGAGGTAATTGGAAAGAAAAAAGAGCATCTGAAATCATGCGAGAGATTTAAAAATCATGTATTAATGATTTCGTACCTTTGCACCTTCAAAAAATAAAAAATGAAAGCAGTAGTAAGTATAATTATGGGAAGCACATCTGACATGCCAGTAATGAAAAAGGCAGCAGAGTTTTTAAATGATATGGAAATTCCATTTGAAATAAATGCATTATCGGCACACAGAACACCAAAGATGGTAGAAGAGTTTGCAACAAATGCTAGAAAAAATGGAGTGAAAGTAATTATTGCAGGCGCAGGAGGTGCGGCACATTTACCAGGAGTAGTTGCTGCCTTTACAACTGTCCCTGTAATTGGAGTTCCTTGTCGTTCGTCTATTTCTATTGACGGATGGGATTCAATTCTTTCAATATTACAAATGCCTCCTGGAATACCAGTAGCAACTGTTGGTTTAGATGGCGCTTTAAATGCAGGAATATTAGCCGCACAAATATTAGCAACTGACAATGAAGAAATTCACAGCAAAGTAAATGAGTACAAAGAAAACTTAAAACTAAAAATTGTGAAAGCCAATAACGATTTGGCAAGCCATCAGTACCCTTTCAGGGTTCAATAATTTTAATATCTTGGGGGCTCAAATGAAGTCCTTTTTATTTTCCATATTATTTACGCTCTGCTACCTCTATGGTTTTGCACAAAACAAGGATGCCCGAACCAATGCATTAGGCGGTTGTGGATTAACACAAGCTACTGTTTGGAGTAATTTCTCCAATCAGGCAGGATTAGCAAACATTAGCAAATTTACTTTTGGATTGGGCTCTGAAAATCAATTTCTTTTAAGTGAACTCAGTCGTCATACTATTGCTTATGCGATCCCAGTAAGTGGTGGGGTTATAGGAGTAAATCTGAACTATTTTGGCTTTGACTTATACAATGAAACTAAAATTGGATTGGCTTTTGGAAAAAAGTTAAGCAAGAGTTTCAATATTGGCATACAACTGGATTATTTAGGAACTTATGTGAATGAGGGGACTGATAACCTTCATAATTTCACTTTTGAAGTTGGGGTACAAAAACAACTCAGCAAGGAGTTAGTGTTGGGAGCACATATTTTTAATCCGATTGGAGTAAAATTAAATGAAGAAGAGAATATTCCTTCCGTTATCGAATTAGGATTGCGATATAATGCCAACCAAAAAGTAAGCTTATTTACGGAAGTAAGTTTGGAAAACGAACAAAACGGGAATTTACATCTTGGCCTTGAATATAAAATCATAAATGAATTAGCACTTAGGACAGGATTCAGCACCAATCCCGCAAAAATTTCCTTTGGTGTTGGCTACACCTTAAACAAAATACAAATTGATGTGGCAGTAAACAAGCATCAAGTTTTAGGATATTCGCCTCAAATCTCTGTAAGTAGTAATTTTTAAGATGAAACAACTTGTTGCAATATGTTTATTTCTAACTTTTTCAATCAGTAGTTTCGGACAAGAATACAATACTTTACTGGAGGAAATAATTGAACAAATTGCGGAGGAATCTCAAGAAGAACTGGATTATGCTGAATTATATGAGGCACTTTATTACTATGCTGAAAACCCAATAAATCTGAACAATACAACAAAAGAAGAGTTAAGAGATTTATACTTTTTGAATGCCTATCAGATTGATAAATTACTCTTGCATATTGAAAAAAATGGAAAACTCCTGTCCTATTTAGAATTGCAAACTGTTGCTGGTTTTGATGTGCAAACCATTCAAAATTTGCTTCCATTTATTAGTATTAATACAAGTGTAACGAGCAAACAACTTTTAGCAAATATCAAACAATATATAATTGTTAGAGATCAATTTTATTTACAAGAGCAAAAAGGATATTTATCTGATAAAAATAATGAAAAACACTACCTAGGGAATTCACACAGGACTTACTTTAAATACCGACTAAAAAACAATTATTTACAAGCAGGAATAACAGCAGAAAAAGATGCTGGAGAAAATTTTATGGGAGAAAATCAACCCTATGGTTTTGATTTTTATTCAGCCCATTTGCAAGCTAAAAATATTGGCAAAATAAAAAATGTAATTATTGAAAATCGGTAATAATTCATTTCTTAGTGAGTTTATATAAAATTATTTTATAAGAACGAACTGATTTGCGCCCATTATAAACAATATTATTGTTTTGATCAAGTATAACAACAGTCGGGGTGGATTCAAC
>CATMIT010000086.1 GCA_950069165.1 uncultured Flavobacteriales bacterium | reverse complement strand
AAAAAGATTTTTTGGAGCAGCTCGAAAAATTGAAAATGGTGGTTCGCTTACCATATTAGCAACTGCACTTACTGAAACGGGCAGTAAAATGGATGAAGTTATTTTTGAAGAATTTAAAGGAACTGGAAATATGGAACTGCAATTGGATAGAAGAATCTCAAACAGAAGAATTTATCCAGCAGTAGATTTGGTTTCTTCCTCTACCAGAAAAGAAGATTTATTATTAGACAAAGATGATATACAAAAGATTTGGGTGCTAAGGAATTACCTGGCCGATATGACTCCTGTAGAAGCGATTGAATTTATGAGAGAAAGAATCCTTAGAACAAAAGATAATAAGGAATTCTTACTTACCATGAATAAGTAAAAGGTAATCTAAAAAATAACAATGTAATAATAAAGCCCTCTAAATGGAGGGCTTTTTATTTTAACACTTATAATTGCCGATTTATCAAAAATTTTAGGTGGAGATTATTTATTGTTGCCTAATTACCTTCAGGTAATGCACTTGCAAATCATTAATTTTTAAAGCAATAAAATAATGTCCATTTGGTAAGTTGTTATCTGGCTCCCATACCACCTCATATTTTTGAGGACTTAATAGTTTCTTGCCAAGTTGTGCAACTACCTTGCCTTCAATATTATAAACGAATACACTCACTTTAGCTTCTTGAAAAACACCATATTTTATTTCTACTCTATCGTTAAAGGGATTAGGGCTTGCACTATAAAGCATTCCCTTATCCAAATGAATATTATTGGCGCCAAGAGGAATACCATCTCCATTGATTACAATATCCCAAGTCCCTTCCAAATCCCCATTTGCATTGGTAGTTAGTGGAATAATCCTGTTAGTAGCATCAAATGTTCCACTTGTTATTGAAGCAGAAGCATCAGTAGGAATGTAAGGATCACCATCAAAATAGAGTTGAGTGATTAGTGTTGGAAAATTAGGAGGTGTAATTTTAAAGTGAAAATGTGATGGCCGATAAGTAGCTCCATTCAGGTATAATCCGGGCTTAATGGTTTCAAATACATAAAAACCTTGAGGGTTAGAAGTAGCCTTTCCTCTCAGATTATACCCTGTATTATCATAAGCGCCAGAATCATTGGCATGCCATATGTCAATTTCAGTATTTGGAATTACTTCCGAACATGCAAGATTATACACTTGACCACTTAATATAAGGCGTGTGCCTAACTCATTGCTGTCCGCCAACATATCATTTTGGATAGTAGGGGCATTGGCTGTGTAAAAAGGTCCTTGCCCATAAGCGTCTTCAGTAGATTCATCACATAAAATAGGAGAATTGGGATTAGGTTCTGTAGTTGTTTTTGCAACAGCTGGAAGAATACCAAAAGATAATGCTGCTAATGATGTATTTCTCAAAAATTGCCTTCTACTGTCTTTATTCTTCATCAGCCTACTTTATAAATAATTATGATACAATATTACATAATATTCTTTATTGTGCTATAAATGAAAAATTAAAATCTTACGCCTTCAATTTTATTTAATTAAATTTTCCAGCTTCATTCCTTCAAAAGTACCTGAGCTCATCATCAGTAAATTTTGATTCTCCCAATTTAGAGATTTTAAATAATCTTCCAGTTTTTTCGAATCTGTAAAAACCAATAAATCTCCCCTTCCAAAAGCATTTTTTACCTGTATTTTAGTAATTGGTTCTAATTTTTTATGTACAATGGTTTCTGGGCTAAAATATACAATAGCAGTGTCTGGTTCATCCATACAGCCTTTGTATTGTTTTAGGTATTCTTCATTTAAACTACTAAAGGTATGGAGCTCCATACAAGCTACCAATTTTCTATTTTTAAACTGTTTTTTCATGGCAGATGAAGTCGCTTTTAGTTTAGAAGGAGAATGGGCAAAGTCCTTATAAATAGCAGAAGTTTTTGTTTTCTTTACCAATTCTAATCTATTAGATGCTCCTTTAAAAGTGGCTATCTGCTTATAAAAATCTTTATCAGAAACACCTAGTTCATTACATACTAGTTTTGCAGCATTTAGGTTTTGTAAATTATGATTTCCAAAGATGAGTAGAGCCATTCCTTCAACTGAAGTAACTCCATCATTTATTTTATGTTCTGGTGTTGAATATGGGATTAATTTACAATTTGTGTCTTCTTGTGCAAGTTTATTGAGTTCCCCATCTTCAGAGCAATAAATGAGTGTGTCCTTCACCATATTTTTGAAAATACGGAACTGCTCCACATACATCTCAAAAGTTGGGAATACATTGATATGATCCCAAGCAATACCACTAAGCACTGCAATATGTGGCTGATACAAATGAAATTTTGGACGCCTATCAATCGGGGAACTTAGATATTCATCTCCTTCCAAAATAATGATGGGAGCATCATGAGTAAGCTTTACCATAGTATCGAATCCTTTTAACTGAGCACCTACCATATAATCACAATCGATATTAAGGTTTTGCAATACATGTAATATCATAGCAGTTATAGACGTTTTTCCGTGACTTCCTCCAATTACAATTCTCTTTTTATTTTTACATTGCTCAAAAATATATTCTGGATAAGAGAAAATTGGAATGTTTAATTCTTTTGCTTTTTCTAGTTCAGGGTTATCTATTCTGGCGTGCATTCCTAAGATAATTGCATCCAAATTTTTTGTTATTTTTTCAGGAAACCAACCCATTTCAGATGGAAGTAAGCCATATTTTTCTAATCTATCTTTACTTGGGCTAAAAATAGCGTCATCCGAACCGCTAATAGCATACCCTTTATGGTGCAAGGCCAAAGCCATATTGTGCATAGCACTTCCTCCAATTGCAATTAAATGTATCTTCATATCTTTAAAAATAATATCGATTTAAAAGTATAGATAAATCAACTTTCTTACTTTTGAGCCAGCAAAATTTACTAACATGCAATTGTACACAATAGAAACAGGATATTTTAAATTAGATGGTGGCGCCATGTTTGGTGTTGTGCCAAAAGTGCTGTGGAGTCGTACTAATCCTGCTGATGAAAATAACTTATGCCCTTGGGCTATGCGTTCCTTGTTGATTGAAGACGGAAATCGTTTGATATTGATTGATAATGGAATAGGCGATAAGCAAGATGATAAATTCCTAAAGCATTACTATTTGCATGGAGATGTGAACTTGCATTCTTCATTAGCAAAGCATGGTTTTTCGGCTGATGATGTAACGGATGTTTTCTTAACTCATTTACATTTTGACCATTGTGGAGGGAGTGTGAAATGGAATGCCGACAGAACAAGTTTCGAAATAACTTTTAAGAATGCAAAGTATTGGAGTAATAAAGACCATTGGCAGTGGGCTACTGAGCCAAATGATAGAGAAAAAGCATCTTTTTTAAAAGAGAATATTATTCCTATTCAGGAAGCAGGACATCTAAATTTTGTGAAAAACCCTAAAGAGATTTTCAATAACTTTTTAGCCCTTTTTGTGAATGGGCATACTCAGGCACAAATGATTCCTCATATTACTTTTAAAGACAAAATCATTGTTTTTGCAGCTGACCTTTTGCCAAGTTCTGGGCATATTCCACTCCCTTATGTGATGGGTTATGATACCAAACCATTGGTTACATTGGGTGAAAAAGAAAAATTCTTAAATGAAGCGGCAGATAGAGAATACATTCTATTTTTACAGCACGATAATTACAGTGAATGCTGCACAGTTGAAAAAACAGATAGAGGAGTACGATTAAAAGATACTTTTCCGCTTAAAGAAATTTTATAAAATGAATAAAAATATTTTTACAAAACATCCGAAAGAAGTAGGAGAATCATATTTGCAACACTTTGGAAAAGCATTAAAATTTTCTTCTCTTTTATTTTCTTTAAGTTTAAAAGCATTAATGCACGCAATCTTACCTTTTTGTTATGAAACAACAGTAAGCGACAAGATTAAAAAATTAAGTGAGGGAATGCAAAAGAGAAGGGAGGAAGCAATGAATAAGGGAAAAGTAACTTAGCTTAAATTTTGCTGAAAAGTAGTCCAGCTATGTGTAAAATCCTCTAAACCATCTTTATCAATCTGTTCCTTTTTTTTCCTGTACATTTTGAGTTTTTTGCCTGATTTACCATTTACGGTAATTACCTCAAAATCGTCAATATTTGCTTTTGGAGGCAACTGACTTAAAAACCCTATTTTTTCTAGACGAGAAGTTGTTAATGGCATTTATAAAAAATCAATTCTGCTTCAAAATTAGTAAAATCTTTATACAAATACGAATTATTTCATTTATTGTTGTAGTTGAATTGGAACTTAGAAGTTAAAAATGCAAATTAAAAAGCAAAAAAGATATACAGATTATTCCTCTTATATAAAGAAAAAATTTGGGGGACGCGTACAGAAAGTATCGATAAATGCTGGTTTTACTTGTCCAAATATTGACGGAAGCAAAGGGAAAGGTGGCTGCACTTATTGTAATAATAACACTTTTAATCCTGAATATTGCAAACCAATAAAACCAATTTCTCAGCAAATTGAGGAAGGGATTACTTTTTTTTCCAAAATGTATAAAAGCCAGAAATACTTGGCTTACTTTCAGGCATTTACCAATACTTATGCGCCATTAGAACAATTAAAACAAAAATATGAACAGGCACTAAAACATAAAGATGTAATTGGTTTGGTAATTGCCACTCGCCCGGATTGTATTACTAATGAAATATTGGATTATTTGGAGCAATTGGTAAGAGCTGGAAATTTTATAAAGTTAGAATTTGGGCTAGAATCAACAAACAATAAAACTTTGGATCTCATCAATAGATGCCAAAGCCATGAAGATGCCATAAAGGCATTTGAAATGGCAAAAAATCGTGGGATTTTATTGGGGGCTCATATTATTTTAGGACTTCCTGGCGAGAGTAAAAAGGATATGCTAAATAATGCCTTAGCAATTAACAGACTCCCTGTCGATACGCTAAAAATACACCATCTGCAAATAGTAAAACATACCATGATGGCCTTTCAGTATAAAACAGATTCTAGTCAATTTAGCTTTTTTACTTTGGATGAATATCTGGATTTAGTAATTAATTTTTTGGAAATATTAAACCCGAAAATAATAGTGGAAAGGTTTTTTAGTGAATCACCTGAGCATTTGCTTATCGCCCCGAAATATGGGCTAAAAAACTTTGAGTTAGTGCATAAAATAGAAAAGCGACTGCAAGAGAACGATTCTTGGCAAGGAAAAAAGTTTACTACTTAAAATCCCTCACTAATTTTTCTACACCCATCCAAATAAGGATTACCGGCCAATAGGTTCTGATTAGTTCTGAAACAGAGATGTTAATTACATCTAAATTATCCAATAGAAAAACAATCCCTATTGCAATGAGAAAAATGGAAATACCTATGCTTTTTTTCATAATTAAATTTTCGTAAAACTAATAAATTAAAAACAAATTAGTTTATCTTTTATTATCCCACTTATCCAAAAAATAAATAACGGCTACCATAATAATGACAGCCGTTATTCCAATAATTATTTTAAATGCAAGCATTTATTCTTTTTTGGGCTTACCAAAATCAGGATTCTGACAGCATTTCGGTAATTTGTTATGCGCTTTTTCATCTGCCAATATCTCATCTGCATCATATCCAATAAGCGAAATTGCGTTTTTAATTTTATCCAAATTGGTTTTTTTAGTTTTGAAAGTAATAGTCAAAATCTGACTTTCCATATCTAAATTTACAGCCGTTACTCCTTTTGTAAATTGCATTTCTTCTAAAATCCGCTCTTTACACATTTCGCATTGTGCAGAAGTAACTATCTCGGCTGTTTGTTTTTGTGCCCAAGCATTTAAAGATAAAATGCTGAATAAGACAATGATTATTTTCTTCATTTTTATTATTTTTTAATTCCACGCTTTAAGTGAGCAGTTGAATTACGCTTCCTAGCTGATTAGCGAAATAAGCGCTGGTAAGCAACAAAGCACATACATGAAACAATAGGGCCAAACACTAATCCCGACAATGCGAAAGTATAGGGCGCAAGTGCAACTGTTAAGAAAATCAGGGCACCTATTATCAACATCGGCTTATAAGCGCCCACTACTGTAGCAATACTATTTGTAAAAGATGCTGGGATTGAGCGATGTTTTAAAATAAGCAACATAGGTACAA
>CATMIT010000085.1 GCA_950069165.1 uncultured Flavobacteriales bacterium | reverse complement strand
TAAAATTAAGAACCCTTCCAATGGTGTTCTAATAACTCCATCCATTCCATAACCATTAATATAAGAGATCATGCCATAATCGGAAAACATTTCATAATACTTAGAAGTATAAATAGCAGCATCAGGATTTAAATTTCCTGCTTCAAAAGTGAAAAGAGTATCTGTCCATCCAGAGTGTATATAACCATTACGATATGTACCCCCTACAGTGTCAAATATAGTACCACGATCGTATATATTTTCCTTATAGGTTTGAAATTTCCCAATATAACCATAATCAAAAATATTTTCGTTATGAGAATCGTCCTGGTATTTGTGCGTATCTCTTGTGTAATCTCCTTGTATGGTGAAAAAGGCATTTTTTATGGTAGAAGCACTTTCTTCATCATCTGCCTCTTGGGTGCCAAACTTTTGGGTAAGCTTACCAAAAACCCTCCAAGTATTTGAAATATCTTGCCTGTTGTTATTAGAATTAAAAATGGAGTACACTCTTGTATAAGCATGTCCTTTATTATAGTGATAGTTTCCTCCCAATGATAAATAGGTGTTTTTAGATGGTTTAAAATCTAATTTTCCTGATACCCTTATTCTTTTCTGAGCTACATTTTGCCTGGCTTGCACTTTTTCCAAATCATCTAATCTTACAAATTCTGCATTTTGCAAAAAACCTGCAGATACATTTGGTGCCGGGCGGAAAGGGTTTGCTTTTAGGTCAGCCAATACACCATCTTTTATTTTCCAATTCCCAATGGCGGAAGGATCTGAATCATCCACCATCCTGAACTCACCTGATAAGAAATACCCTATTATAGAATTACCTTTGGTGCCATCTTCATTTCTTTTCTTTAAAATAGGACCTGATAAATTTAATCCAAAAAGGTTTTTATTATATTTATCAAATAAAGAAGAAGATTCCACTTCAGCCCCTCCATAAAATTTATTGGATGGGCCCTTGGTAGTAATAGAAATAATACCTCCAGTTACATCCCCATACTGGGCTGGCAAACCTCCTGTCATTACTGTAATTTGCTCAATGGCAGATTGCGGTAAGCCCAAACTTCCTCTTACCTTAATGCCATCAATATAGTAGTCGATTGCATCTGAACGGGAACCCCTTACATTTAAGGACTCTCCTTCATCTCTTTGGTAAATACCGGCAGTAGTTGCAGCAACAGAGGCAACCGATCTTGTAGGTAAGGCCACAATTTCTTCAGCTGTTTTTGTTGTTCCGGTAATATTATCCTGGTCTATCAGAGGTTTTTTATATTCAACAATTACCACCTCTCCTTTCTGTATTCCGGAGGATAATTTTAAATCCTGGAAAGTAATTTTGTTGGCAGAAATAATAAGGCCAGTCATCACATAGGTTTGATAGCCAACAAAAGTAGCCTTAACGGTATAAGTCCCTGGCTCTATTGGTTTGATGGTAAATTTTCCATCAAAATCGGTTGTAGTTCCGGCTGTTTGGGTTCCGTTTCTTTCGATAATAACATTGGCAAAAGGAATGGCTTCACCACTGAGGGCATCTAGAGCAGTTCCCTTTAATGTACCTGTTTGCGCAAAAGCAACTGCCGAGAAAAGGACAGTAGCAAAAAGTAAGTATAATTTTCTTAACATATTTTTATTTGTTTGTTTTGATAGCTATTTTAAAAACAAGGGCGTAAAGATATAAAAAGATATAAATAATTTGACGGTTCATAAAAGAAAAAAACAAGCTCTGATTTTCTTATTGTTTTGAAAAAAATCATAATCTTGCAAACGCTATGAAAATTAAAATTATAGCTCTTTTTTGTTTATTATTTTTTTCTTGTCAAAAGGAAGAAGATTACATACCAAATGTAGTGGTGGATATTGATTTGAATTTGACTTTGCCTGAGTTTTCGGATTTACAGACGGTAGGGAATTATGTTTTTATAACGGGAGGAGTAAAAGGAATTATTGTTTATCGGCAGGGTTTTGATAGCTATAAAACTTATGACAGAAATTGTAGCTTTGAGCCATCTCTTTCCTGTGCCAGAATTGATTCAGTAAATTCCAGCATTGCAATATGTAAATGTTGTAATTCTATGTTTTTTTTGGAGCAAAATGGAGAAACTATTGATGGCCCTGCACTACTTCCATTAAAACAGTATCCAAACAATTTTTCCGGAGATTTCCTTTATATCTATAATTATTAAAAGCCCAATTTCTCGGGCTTTTATATCTAAAAACTAGCAACTAAAGTTTTTTCGTTTTTCATTTATTTTTAATTGATGTTAACGTTTAGTGTAAAATGCTTTTCAATGCATTTTTACACAGTGTTGTAAGTTGGCTTTATTTCTAATTCCATTATTGGTAGAAAACGATTTTTAATAGAACTTTCTAACCGACCAATAACTTTAAACCCTAAATTCTGATAAAATTTTTCAGCATTTGGTTCAGATTCAAGCTCTATCCTTTCATATCCTTTATCTTTTACGTGCTGAATAAAATGGTTCATCATAACCTTTCCATATCCTTTGCCAATAAAATCAGGTTCAAGAAAAATATTATCCAGCTTAACTTTTTTATTGTCTAACTCAAGATAAGAGTAGTACCCGACCAACTGGTTTTCTTTAATTAATTTATAAACCTCTGCTTGATTAATATATTCAACAGAGATGGTTAAATCATCTTTCCATTGAGCAATTTGCTCTAAAGAATAACCCCAGTAAGATTTTGAATGTATTGTCAATTCAGTCAAATCTATCGCGTCAACATTTTGGGCTTTTTCAATTTTCATTTTGCTTACTCACAACTAGCTACTATTTGTTAGTATCTGTAGTATTCTGGTTTGTAAGGGCCTTCTACTTTCACCCCAATATATTCGGCTTGGTCAGGTCGTAAAGTTTCCAACTCTACTCCAATTTTAGCTAAATGTAATCTTGCTACTTTTTCATCCAAATGTTTTGGAAGCATATACACTTCATTCTTATATTGGTCAGTATTGTTCCAAAGTTCTAATTGAGCTAACACCTGATTTGTAAAGGAGTTCGACATTACAAATGAAGGATGCCCAGTTGCACAGCCTAAATTTACCAATCTACCCTCTGCAAGTAGAATAATATCTTTACCATCAATAGTATACATATCAACCTGAGGTTTTACTGTATCTTTTGTATGCCCCCAATTATCGTTTAGCCAAGCCACATCAATTTCATTATCAAAATGTCCGATATTACACACAATTGTTTTGTCTTTCATGCTCTCAAAATGACGAGCTTGTATAATATCTTTATTTCCTGTTGTTGTGACTATAATATCTGCATGTTTACAAGCATCATCCATTCTTTTAACTGCAAAGCCATCCATAGCTGCTTGCAGGGCACAAATAGGATCAATCTCAGTAATAGTAACTCTAGCTCCTGCACCCCTAAGGGAAGCGGCAGAGCCTTTACCTACATCACCATAACCAGCAACCACAGCCACTTTTCCGGCCATCATTACATCAGTAGCTCTTCTTATTGCATCTACTAAAGATTCTTTACATCCATATTTATTATCAAATTTTGATTTGGTAACCGAGTCGTTAATATTAATTGCGGGCAAAGCCAAAGTACCTTTCTCCATTCTTTCGTACAATCTGTGCACTCCAGTAGTTGTTTCTTCCGAAAGTCCTTTTATATCTTCCACCATTTCTGGGAATCTGTCCAACACCATATTAGTTAAATCACCACCGTCATCCAAAATCATGTTTAAGGATTTCCCTCCTTCAAAAGCAGTGAGAGTTTGTAAAATACACCAATCAAATTCTTCTTCTGAAAGTTCTTTCCAAGCAAAAACAGGAACACCTGTTACCGCAATTGCAGCTGCCGCTTGGTCTTGTGTAGAGAAGATATTACAGGATGACCATGTAACCTCAGCCCCTAAATGAACTAATGTTTCAATAAGTACTGCCGTTTGAATGGTCATGTGTAAACAGCCCGCAATTCTTGCTCCCGCAAGTGGTTTGCTATCGCCATATTCTTCTCTAATTGACATCAATCCTGGCATTTCTGCCTCTGCCAATGTCATCTCTTTTCTACCCCATTCTGCTAAGGATATGTCTTTTACTTTATAATTCATAGTTTCCGTTTTTACTTCCATTATTTGTTTTTTAAAGGAGTGCAAAGATAAGTATAATTGATTAAATTCTATTATTTTCGCACATTAAGAGTTTAGCAATGGGAATCATCAAAAAAATAGAAGAAAACAATTGCATTATCTCCCTTTGGGAAATTAATGAAACCTTAGATGCGTTGATGCAATTATCTGCAAATAGAAAAATTCCTGATTTTATCAATGAAAAAAGAAAAAAAGAACATTTAACAAGTCGACTATTGCTCAATAAAATTAGCCCAAATACTACAATTTCCTACAATGAATTTGGTGCTCCAATTTTAGATAATAATTTACATATCTCTATTTCTCATTCCAAGAATTTTGTTGCCATTATTATTAGCGAGCAACAAGTTGGAATGGATATTGAAGCAATTTCAGAAAAAGCACTAAGACTTGCTCCAAAATTTGTTTCAGAAAAAACCCGAACAACCTTAAACAAGGAAAAAGCAACTTTAATTTGGTGCCTAAAAGAGGCTGTTTTCAAATGGCATCAAAAAGGGAAAGTTGATTTTATTAAAGACATAATTATCCCTCCGTTTATAGCAGAAGAAAAAGGGCAAATAAAAGCCCAGTTCAAAAAAAAGGAGTTAATCTTAAACTATCAAAAAATTAATACTCACTATTTAGCGTATGTTTGCAACTGAAATAGACAACAGATATTAGACATTAGTATTTAGACAAAGGTCTTACCTCTAAAATCTCAGTACTAAAATCTAAATGAATGAATATCTACAACCACATATTAGCAAGCAAAAAGGAAGGAAAGAAATTATTTGCCTTACTTATTGATCCTGACAAACAAGACAAATCAGCACTAATTAGCGTTATTGAAAAAGCAAAATCTGCAAAGGCAGATTTCTTTTTTGTAGGTGGAAGTTTACTTACAAATGATAGTTTAGATTCTTGCCTTTCAACATTAAAAGAACATGCTGATATTCCAATCGTTCTTTTCCCTGGAAATGCCATGCAAGTAAACGATAAAGCAGATGGAATTCTATTCCTTTCGTTAATTTCAGGAAGAAATGCTGAAATGCTTATTGGGAAACAAGTCATAACCGCTCCTATTTTAAAGCAATCCTCATTGGAAGTTTTACCAACCGGTTATATGCTAATTGATAGCGGAAACCCAACTACTGTTTCTTATATGAGCAATACCACCCCAATCCCAAATGATAAAAATGCAGTAGCTGCTTGCACGGCAATGGCTGGGGAAATGCTCGGACTAAAACTCATTTTTATGGATGGGGGAAGTGGAGCGGAAAACCCAATATCCGAACAAATGATTGCAGCAGTTAGGCAAGCGGTAGATTGCCCTATAATAATTGGTGGCGGAATAAGCAGTGGAGACAAAGCAATAATAAATTGCAAGGCAGGAACCGATATTAATGTTGTCGGGAATGCCATTGAAAAGGACGAAAATTTAATTACTGAAATTGCTAATGCCGTCCATAATTGCTAATGGACTGTTCAGTTGAAATATCCATGTATCCATTAAAAGAAGAGTTCAAACCCTCAATTATTTCTTTTATTAAAAACTTGCGGAAACACCCCTTTATAAAAGTAGACACCAATGGCATGAGTACCCAAGTTTTTGGTAATTATAAAAGAGTAATGCAGGCTATAAATACTGAAATGGAAAATACTTTTTTGAATGAAAATTCTGTTGTATTTACGATCAAAGTTATCAATTCTGATTTAGAAGAAAAACCAAGTTTCTAAAAAGTGAACGAATTTTTACAATTTATTACACAACTTGATTTCAACTGGAGCATCATTGAAAGTATTGCAGTATTTTTCAGTATCATTTATGTAATACTAGCCGCCAAAGAAAGTATTTGGTGTTGGGGAGCGGCAGCAATTAGTGTTATTCTTTATATTTATATTTGTTTTTTTGCGCAACTCTACCCAGAAACAGGACTACAAGTTTTCTATTTATTTATGGCTTTTTACGGCTTTTATCATTGGAATAAAAAAGAGCAAAAATTACAAATAAGTGAGTGGAGTATTAGCAAGCATCTTTTCATTGTAGCATTAGGCGCGATTTTAACCTT
>CATMIT010000084.1 GCA_950069165.1 uncultured Flavobacteriales bacterium | reverse complement strand
AAAAGTAAGTTATCAAATACCGCATTAATGTAATTGAAAACATTCATATTAATTAAATCATAAACAGAGTTAAAAATCATTCTCCTATGCATCTTCTTTATCCCAATTATCCCATTATAATATTGTAATTCCGATTTTAAAACATCATTCAAATTATGATAATCTAATAGCTTTTTGTAGGCATTTAGCATTTCTCCTGCTATGGAATCTACTATATAATTTTGATAGGCATTAGAACTGTATTGCGCAATATCTGCATTGGAAGCACCTTCCATCATTCTAACCTTTAGAATATCATACATTCTGTGGTAATAAGCAAATTTGTAGGAAGAATCTCCTTCAATAAAAGTAGTGTCGGTTTGTAATTTGATTATTAAAGAATCTCTTCCTTCCATGGATAAATCATAACTTCTTAAAAAGGCAACTTCATTTTCCATTTCTTCATCAAATGGTTCTCTCCCAATCAAATCGATAAAAACACGATTTACATAAAATTCGACTAAAACAGTAGGAACTCCTCCATAATAGGGAGCATCATTATCTCCAATAAGAACATCTTTTTTACAAGAAAAGAGCATTAAAACGATAAAGCTTAATATTAAAAGGGCTTTTATTTTACGGATGTAGAACATTATTCTATTAATAATTTTCTGCTGTATTTTCCTTTTACGCTTTCTAATTTAATTAGATATGTTCCCTTACTTATTTCTTTGGTATCAAAAACAAATCTCTCAGCAATGTTATCTTTTTGCAGTACAAGCCTCCCTTGTAAATCATATAAAGTAAAATGAAAATATTCTCCTTTTGGAAGGACAATATTTACTTTCCCATTTGTAGGATTTGGGTAAATTGAGATTCGTTTTTCTGATAAATTGTTAATAGAAGAAGTGCAAGTATCCACATAAACCCAAATATCTTCCAGAACAACACATCCGTTGGAATCAACCGCCTCCACCATATACCAAGTGTCTTGTCCAGGAAAATCTACTATTCTATCTCCAGTTAATCCATTATTCCAAGAATAAGATACAAATCCTGATGAAGCTTCAAGAACTACTGAATCTCCAAGGCAAATCATTGGAGGGTTTGGTACAGAACCAATAGAGAGAGGAGGAGATTGATATAGAATAACCTCAATAGAGTCTATGTCTGCACATAGACTATCTGTTGCAACAACAGTGTATATGCCCGGCATAGTAGTCGTTAAAATGCTTGTAGTGCCAATTGGAGGTCCAATAAGTGTCCATAAATAAGTATCAAAACCAGTTGTTGCTACAAGTACAACAGTGTCTCCATCACACATCTCAATATTAACAGCTCCGTTATTAATTTCCACCGAACAAGGAGGAAGAGTAGAACAAGGACCTTGTGTCCAGGATGAAACACCATACCAATTTTGCGCTTGACAATCATTATAATATGTGATGCTATCACAACCACATACGGGATCGTAAATCATTGGGCAAAGTATTCCAATTATTATAAGAGATGAATCTATACAAGAACTAGGCTGTGTACAAGGAAGAAAACCGCCTGGAATACCACTAGGAATTGCTGGTGTCCAAGCAACATCTGCACAATCAGCCAAACAAGAATTTGAATACATATTTCCATCACAACCACAGACAGGCATATAAATCATTGTGCACATACACACTGCATTTAAATCTGGAATACAAGTCTGAGAAATAGTTGTGTCACACCCACTTATTAGATCTGTAATAGTAACAGACCAAGAAGAATAGAACTGAGTTTGATTAGCTGCTGCTCCACTTGTCCAAGCATAACTGTATTGTGACATACCATTAACAGTCGCATTCATCATCCAACTTGTATGATCAATATACACGCTCCCACCAGTAAGTACGCATGGTGTTTGCGCAGAAGATACTGAGAATGAAAAAAGTTGATTATCGTCAGCAACAATACCAGCAGTACATGGTGGTCCTCCAAATCCACTAGAAAGCGTCATATTAAATATATAATTACCTACTGATAGAGGTAAAATCATAAAAGTATCAGTTGTGTTGCACATTGCTGTAAGCATACCAAGACAATGTAATGAGCTAGCAAATATGGTATTTCCAGTCACACTATGAGATGAAGTAAGCATATCACAGGATGAACTTCCAAAAGAACAATCTACATATAGATAGATTGTATCATTTGTGGTTGGATTAGCAGGATAACAACTGATATTTGTAATCGATCCCAACATTTGTGCCTGTATATTAAAAGAAAATATAAAAATCAGAGCAAGCAATAATAGTTTTTTCATCATTGTTTAAGTTATAAAATTAGTTTGTAAAGTTCATAAAAAAATACCAGAAAAGCAAGAAGTAGCAAAAAGCTTATTATAATCTTATGTATCCAAAAAAGTTTATCGAACAAAAACAAATTCAGTATCGGAAGATAAATTACTGTTAAAAGCATATCCCGAATCATTAAAATCATACAATCTATCAGGGGACGTAATTTTGTTTTTGATAATGTATCTGCACATTTTCCCCCTTGCCCTTTTAGCGAAAAAGGAAATTACTTTTAAGTTTCCATTTTTGAAATCTTTGAAAATAGGAGTAATCACAGGAACTCCTAATTCTTTAAGGTTTAATGATTTACTGTATTCATTAGAAGCTAAGTTAATCAGGAAACTCTCCTTATCTATTTTAATTTCATTAGCAAGACACTGTGTTAAGCTATCTCCCCAAAATTGGTATAAATTTTTTCCTTTTTTTGTTTTTAATTTTGTGCTCATTTCCAATCGGTAGGCCTGCATTAAGTCCAATGGTTTCAGTAATCCATACAATCCTGAAAGTATGCGTAAATGTTTTTGAGCAAAATCAAAATCTTCCCTTTCAAAATCATTCGAATTTATTCCTTGATATACATCCCCTTTAAACATAAGGATTGCTTGTTTTGCACTTTTTTGGCTAAAAGGCAATGTCCAATTGCTGAATCTATCAGTATTCAATAATCCTAAATTAGGACTAATCCCCATTAAATTTGATAATTTAGTTGGCGAGAATTCTTTTAAAATTTTGGTCAATTCTTTCGCCTCATCTAAAAAGGTACAATTAGAAAAGGAAAGATTGCTTTCATTATTACTGCAATCCATCTTTTTGGCAGGAGAAATTATGATTTTCATTTGAATTTATATTTTTGTGCAAAATTATCAATAAAATCCATGTATCATATAATAGAAAAATATAAACTTAGTTCACTACACTTAATGGTAGTTATTTTAGGACTAACAGGGGTATTTGGGAAATTGATATCCTTAGATGCAATACAGTTGGTGTGGTATCGAATGTTTATTGCTTTTATTACTTTATCCCTCTTTTTGGCATACAAAAAGCAGTTGTTCACTGTTATTCTAAAAGATTTTTTTGGGATTTTAGGGGTTGGCGCTTTGGTTACTTTTCATTGGTTATGTTTTTTTCAATCTATAAAAGTATCTACCATTTCGGTTGCGGTAGTTTGCTTGGCCACTTCTTCTCTTTTTTCTGCACTAATTGAACCAATGTTTTTTAAGAGAAAACTTTTGAAATATGAAGTATTGATGGGAATTGTAGTAATTGCTGCATTAATATTAATTTTAGGAGCAGAAACGCAATACTTTTGGGGCTACTTCTATGGAATAATGGCTGCATTTTTAGGAACTTTATTTACACTTTTCAATGCAAAATATATTAAAAAAGTGGGAGCCGCAAAAATTACAATGATTGAGATGCTTGCAGGAGTGCTGATTATAAGTTGTGTTTTATTATTTCAGCAAGACTACACTGTTTTTACTTCACTGATATCAGTAACTGATTTTAGTTATTTACTTATTTTAGGAACGCTTTGTACTGCAATGGTATTTGTGTGGATGACTGAAATCATGAAACATATTACACCCTATTCTTTAATTATGGCTGTCAATCTTGAACCAATTTACAGTATCATATTAGCACTTGTCATTTTTGGCGATTCTGAACTAATGAGTAATTCGTTTTATGTTGGGAGTAGTGTTATCATTGGAATTGTTTTTTTGGAAGGATATCTAAAAAACAAACAATAGATTCTTGATAGAGTCGTTTTGATTTTTAATTTTGCGGTTTCTTTTAAAAAAAAAATATAAAATGAAGAAGTTTCTTTTAATAGTTTTCCTTTCGGTGTTTTTTACGGCCTCCTTTTCCCAGGGCTATAAAATAAAAGGAGAGATTAAAAACATGCAGGACACTACTGCTATTTTGGCCTACTATTTTGGGGGAAAGCAATATGCCACAGATACAACTGATGTAGTAAAAGGAAAACTTACTTTTAGTGGGGGCAAAGAGTTGGAAGGGGGTATTTATTTAGTTGTACTTCCTGGTGGAAAATATTTTGAACTGATTATTTCAGAACAGAAATTCTCTTTTACAACCGACAAAAATGATTTGGTAGCTAGTATGAATTTTAAGAATTCAAAAGAAAATACTGCCTTTTATCAGTACTTAAATTTTATTTCTGTTCAGCAACAAAAAGTAGCTCCATTAAAAGAAAAGTTAAGTAGTGCAAAGGAGGATGAAAAGAAGAAAATACAGAAGGAAATTAATGAAGTGGATAATACAGTAAGAGATTATCGTGAGGATTTTCAAAGCAGGTATAAGGATGTATTTTTTAGTAAAATAATTTCTGCTACAACTGATATTGTAATTCCAGAAACGCCACTAGATTCTACTGGTAAACCAAAAGAAAATTTTTCGTTTTATTATTTTAAAAATCACTTTTGGGATAATATGGATTTTTCGGATAAAAGGATGCTACGTACACCTGTATTTTTTAATAAAATGGATCAATATTTAGAAAAATTAAGCCCAAAACATCCCGATTCTATTATTGTTTCTGCTGATATAATGATAGAAAAAGCAAGAGCCAACAAAGAGGTTTTTCAGTATGTGGTTTCTTACATTACTTCCACTTACGAGCGCTCAAAAATTATGGGTATGGATGCCGTATTTGTACACATGGTAGAAAAATATTATATGACAGCACAATGCGATTGGGTAAAGGAAAAGCAGTTGGAAAAAATAATTGAACGTGCAAAACGAATTAGTCCAAATATGATTGGAAAGAAACCACCTAATTTGGTTTTTAAAGATACATCCAATCAGTATCATTCCCTTTATCATTTACAGGCAAAATATACTTTGCTTTTCTTTTATGACCCTGACTGTGGGCATTGTAAAAAAGAAACCCCAAAAGTAAAAGCAGTTTGCGATTCGCTTGTTAGTGCAGGTATTGATATTAAAGTTTTTGCGGTAAATACAGAATTTGAAATAGATAAATGGAAAGAATTCATCAAGAAATTTAATATTGGAAACTGGATCAATGTTGGTGATATTCAGTTTGATAAGGAAGGGAATCCAGTGGCTACAAGCAATTGGAGAGAGCAATACGATATTCACTCCACTCCTGTTATTTATCTTTTGAATAAAGATAAAGAAATAATTGCCAAGCGAATAAACGACAAACAAATCGTAAAGATTATTAAGCGGGAAGAAAGCTTGGAAGAATAAATTACCTTATAAGGCGTAAAAAGCTAAAATCATGATGTTTCCATCCCTCAAAATCCTGGAAATAAACTTCATACACATAATTTCCAATTGGTAATTCCTTGCCAGATTTGTTGTGCGTGCCATCCCAACCATTTTTACTAAAATTATCACACACCATCTCCTTTATATTATCTGTATAAAATACCACATCACCTTTTAAATTATATACCTTAAATACAAAAGTTGATTCTCTAATGGCGTGATAATAAAGGCAAAGTTTATCATTCACACCATCCCAGTCAGGAGTAAAACTAGAAGGAATATAAATGTAATATTCATCATTCACCCAAAGTTGATGAAAAGTAGTATCAGAACAATTATTAATATCGCTTACAATTAAGGAACATTGATAAACAGCAACAATAGAATCAAAAGTGTGGCTTGGGTTTTGAATATTGTCAAAATTTAGGATTCCTGAATTTGGATCATCAAAATTCCAACTCCAAGCAGTAGCACCTATTGTTTTATCCCGAAATTGCGCATAAGGATAAAAAAAAGAAAGCGTATCCTGTTCTATTGTAAATTGTGCAGTTGGCGCTTGCAAAATAGTAACAATGGCACTTCCACTTGTAGTGCCAACTCCAACAGCATTA
>CATMIT010000083.1 GCA_950069165.1 uncultured Flavobacteriales bacterium | reverse complement strand
CAAGGCTAGTACTAGTACTGTAAAATATCTAAAACATTATCAAAAGGAAGATCCAATTCATAAGAAAGTTTTGCATAATTAAAATACGCATCTTCTTGCATAATAGTATTGTAATTGTATTCTGTTGCTTGCTTAAATGATTTTAGTGCATGATTTTTCTCCTGAATATTCAAGTAACTATTTGCTAAATAATAGGATACAAATTGCTTTGCACTATCTTCTGAAAACTGCAATGGTTCTAGAAATCTTATCGCATTTTCAAAGTCCTGAATATTGTGGTAAGCATAGCCAACTTGCAGTTTATCTAAAGAAGAGGAATGGGTAGTCTTTTCAAAGAAAATTTCAAAATATTTTATAGAATTTTTAAAATCCTTTTTTCTGTAATAAGCCTCTGAAATCATTCTATTTAACTCTGCCTCCCTTGAAGAAATTACCTCATCTAACATTGGTTCAGCATAAGCAATTAAGTCCTCATATCTTTTTTGTAAAAAAAAAATTTGACTTATATAATAAGGTACAATTGAAGCAAATGTTTTATCCTCTTGTAAATTAAAGAATCCATTAAGTGCTGCTTTATAATGCTTTTGTTTATAGGTAATATGGGCGTAAAAATATTGTGATAAGCCAGCATATTTTGATTCGGTATTTAATAATTTTGAGAAATAATATTTAGATGATTCTAATGAATCAAGAACAAAATAGGTGTAAGCTAATTTGAAATTATACTCACTAGTTTCATTGTCGCATTTTTGGAAATAATCTAAGGCAAAAGGATAGTTTGCTTGACGAAAATAAAATATTCCTAATTCATAATTAACACTATTTATTTTGGATGAATAAGGATAAACACTCAAAAATTCATCAAACCAAAACTTTGTATCCTCATTAAACATTCTTTTTGAGCAAATTGCTATACGAAAAAGCGCATCTTCTTTTTCTGCATTTGTAGTTAAATTATCGGTATAAATTTTTTGATATAAATACTGAGACAAACCGAACTTCTCTGCAGAAAAAAGGTGCTTTGCTTGTTGCAGATTTTCTCTTTCTTGGCTTTGTGCCGAAAGCAAAAAGATACATAAAAAAAAGGTGCAGGAAAAAACAAATTTTTTAATCATATTTAAGATTGAAATCAGGATTAAAAGTAGAAAATAAGGAAACTATAAAAAGGAATACAAATACAAGTTTTCAACAACTATTGCTAACAATTAGAAGGTATTTACATCCTTAAAAATGAAATATTTTATTTACTTTGCGTTTAATATTTTTATGATTTATCTTTTGAAAATAAAGGGCACTGATAAAATTCCAGATTTTGTTCAAATTAGGGATCAGGACATGACTCTGCGCGCTTATTTCAGGATGGACCAACAAGAATCCGGAATTAGAAAAAATAATCTGGAAAAATGGAAAAAGGAAATAATTAGTACCTTAGAAAAAATTCCATTTGGAAAATTAAAAAAATTAGACATCTAATTATGAATACGATTATTGAATTTAAAGCAGTTGATATTTTGCAAAAAACAAATATCATTTTTCAGAATATTAATTTTAAGATTTCTGCTGGGGAATTTATTTATATTATCGGAAAAACTGGAAGTGGAAAAAGCAGTTTGTTAAAATCATTGTATGCAGAACTGCCCATAAAAAAAGGAGGAATAGAGGTTTTAGGCTATGAAGTTGGAGAATTAGACGATAATAATATTTCCAATTTAAGACGAAAATTAGGAATCGTTTTTCAGGATTTTCAATTACTTACTGACCGAACGCTTTATGAAAACCTACTTTTTATTTTGGAAGCTACTGGCTGGAAGGATAAAGAAAAAATTAATGAAAGAATAAAAGAAGTGTTGGATAATGTACATTTAGAAAATTTCGAGAGTAAAATGCCTTATGAACTGTCTGGAGGTGAGCAGCAAAGAGCCACAATCGCCAGAGCCCTTTTGAACCATCCGGAAATTATATTAGCAGATGAACCAACAGGAAATTTGGACCCTGAAAAATCGGAGAAAATAATTGGACTTCTAAAAGAAATAAATAATAAAGGAACAACCATAATTGTTGCTACACACGACTATTCCATTATCAAAAAGTTTCCCTCCCATACTTTTGTTTGCGAAAACCGTTCCCTAGTAGAAATAAATAGCGAGAACCTTTAAATCAAGAAAGTGCAACATCCGAAAATAAGTATAATCATTCCTGTTTTAAACCAAAAACAGTCTCTTCAAAAAGCAATTGAAAGTGTAATAAATCAGGATTTTACTGATTATGAGCTAATAATTATTGATGGGAAATCAGAGGATGGAACAATTGATGTCATCAAACAACATGAAAATAAAATTAGTTATTGGAAAAGTACTGAGGATAGAAATGCGTATGATGCCATGAACAAAGCAGTTGCACAATCTAATGGTGATTGGCTTTATTTTTTAGGAGCTGATGATGAGATTTGCAAAACTACATTTCAAAATATTTTTTCTCAAAATACAGAAGATACAAATTTGATTTTTGGGAATATCATTTATCAAAATAAGGAAGAATTCAAAGGAGAGTTTTCCAATAAATTATTCATAAAAAACAGCATTCATCATCAAGGGGCGCTTTATCATAAAAGATGCTTTTACGGAAGAAATTTTAATTGTAATTATTCTGTTTTGGCTGATTACGATTTTAATTTACAGCTATTTTTAGAAAATAAAAAAGCCATTTATTTTGATTTTGATTTTGCTATTTGTGGAAATGATGGAATCTCAAAACAAAAAGGGTGGACGCATTACAAACAAGAATTTGATGTTAAGAAAAACAGATTAAATGCTGTGCAATTTGTAGTTTATGGAAGTATAACTTTGGGAAAATTTCTGCTTAACCAAATAGGGCTTTTATAAAAATTGGCTGTAAATTTCTATTAACTTTTTCTGCTCATTTTCCCAATTTAAATCCTGTTTTGCTTGTGCCATATTTACTTTCCAAACTTTTCTTTTTTCAGCATTATTTAACATTTCATTTAAGGTATCGGCTAAATATTTTGGATTGTAATTCTCTATAATTACTCCCATTTCATTTTCATCCATTATTCGTTTTACTTCAACAAGAGGAGATGCAATAATGGGTAGGCAAGCATGAATATAATCAAATAATTTATTGGGTAAAGCATAGGTGAAACTAAGTCCTAAAGGCCGCTCTAAAAGTAGGCCTACATCTGCTTGCTTTGTATAGGAAAGCAAATCTTCAAAAGGGACTTTTCCGTAAAAAATAACCCTGTTTTCTAACCCTGACTTCTTAACCAATTCTTTTAGCTTGCCCTCTACTTTTCCAAAACCAATAATGAGTAAAATAGCATTCTCTACAAAAGGCATTGCTGCAATTGTTTCTTCTAATCCCCTTCCAGGATTCATCACACCCTGATATAATATTATTTTTTTACTATCAAAATTGAGCTGTTCTACTTGCCTGTTTTCTTTTTCCAATTTCGGAATGTTTCGAATGAGCTGGAAATTGGCACTATACCTTTTGTTATAAGCATCAGCAATCGATCTAGAAACTGTATAAGTATGCTTTAATCTTGGCAGGATGGCTTTTTCAATAAATCGCCAAACCGATTGTACAAATTTCCTTCCTTGGAGTTCTGGTCCTTCACAAAACATTTCATGGCTATCATATACCAATGGCTTTCGTTTTAGTTTTGAAATGAGGTAATTTGGCAAAAGGGTATCCAAATCATTAGCCAATAAAACATCTACTTTTTTAAATAGCAGAAATAAAAATAGTCGAATATTATATTCTATATAAAACCAAACTTCCGTTTTGAAAATCAAGTGGAATCTTTTTGTTTTATATTCCCTCTCAATCGGCAAACTATCAGGAAGCTTTCTGCCTAAAAGCAAAACATCAAAACCCATCTCCTGCAAAGTAATTGCAGTTTTATGCACGCGTTGGTCGGTGCACAAATCAGAAGTAACAGAAATAATAATTCGTTTCAAAAAAAAATATTTTGGCGAAAATACAGTTTTTAAACGCTAAACAATATGAATTGTTTTGCTACATTTGAAATATGAAAATTCAGCAGAATTACTCCTTAAAAAAATACAATACTTTTGGTATTGCTGCAACAGCAAAGTATTTTGCCTGTTTTAGTTCAGAAAATGAATTAGTGGAATTGCTCAGAAATGATCTTTGCAAAACAGAGCCTCTTTTTATTTTAGGAGGAGGAAGCAATATTTTACTCACCCAAGATTTTGAAGGATTGGTACTTGCAAATACTATTAAAGGAATGGAGGTGTTAGCAGAGGATAATCATAGTAGCACTATTGAAGTAGGTGCTGGAGAAGTGTGGCATGATTTTGTGTTGTGGAGTATTGATAAAAACCTTTCAGGGATTGAGAATTTGGCACTTATTCCCGGATTGGTTGGCGCATCCCCCATGCAAAATATTGGTGCTTATGGCTTAGAAGTAAAAGATGTAATTACAACAGTTCATTTTATCGAAATTGGGAGTGGAAATTCAAAAATACTGAGCAATGAAGAGTGTAATTTTGGCTACCGAGATTCTATTTTTAAACATAAATTAAAAGAAAAAGTAGTAATTACCAAAGTGATTTTTAAACTCAGCAAAACTCCCCTCAATAAAACAACTTATGGTGCTATTGAGAAAGAACTACAACACCTCAATTTAGCTCCATCACCAAAAAATATTGCTGAAGCCGTAATTAATATCAGAAACCAAAAACTGCCCGACCCAAAAGTGTTAGGCAATAGCGGAAGTTTCTTCAAAAATCCAATTATTGAAACAACTCAATTTGAAGATTTGAAAAAAGAATTTCCTGAAATGGTAGGTTACAAAATCTCTGAATCAAAAACTAAAATTGCTGCTGGTTGGCTCATTGATAATGAGGGGCTAAAAGGATACCGAAAAAATGATGCAGGAGTGCACAAAAACCAGGCATTAGTACTTGTAAATTACGGCAATGCAACTGGCTTAGAAATCATAAATTTAGCGAAAGAAATTCAACAAAAAATAAAAGCTAAATACGGCATTAGCATTGAACCAGAAGTAAACATATTGTAAGGTGAAAAGCGAAAAACTTCAAGCGAAACTCCGTCTTCATTTTCCGCATAAACCCACCAAAGAACAAGATAGTATTATTTCAGAAATCTCTGATTTTGTTGCAACCATTGGCAACAGAGGTGTTTTTATGTTAAAGGGGTATGCTGGGACAGGAAAAACCACTTTAGTTTCAACCTTAGTAAAATCATTACCCATTTTAGGAAAGCGTTCGGTATTGATGGCTCCAACCGGAAGAGCTGCAAAAGTATTGGCTAAATACTCCAAAAAATCAGCATCCACCATACATAAAAAAATTTATTGGATACGTACAAACAAAAGTGGCAACACATTCATAAAACTGAAAGAGAATACGCATTCAAATACCATTTTCATTGTTGATGAGGCTTCCGTGATTCCTGAAAATTCAGACAAAGGATTTGGCAATCGCTCCCTTTTAGATGATTTGATTGAATATGTATATCAAGGGCAAGATTGCAAACTCATTTTGATTGGCGATACGGCTCAACTCCCTCCTGTGCATTTGGACATAAGTCCAGCATTGGATGAAGAAAAACTAGAAGACAATTACAACAAACAAGTCATTTGCAAGGAATTAACCCAAGTAGTAAGGCAAAAAAAAGATTCCTTAATTTTGGAAAATGCCACTGACTTAAGAAACAAGATTGCGAAAGAGGATTATTCTTTTCCAAAACTAGCGACTAACAATGAAGTTATCCGACTTAATAGTGGAGAAGATTTGCAAGATGCTTTGGAAACAGCCTACAGTAATGAAGGGGTAAATAATACTACTATACTTTGTCGATCCAACAAAAGAGCTAATCAATATAATCAACAAGTTAGAGTAAAAATAAGATGGCAAGAAAATGAGATTTCTACTGGAGATATGCTTATGGTAGTGCGAAATAATTATTATTGGTTAGATGATAACAGTAAAGCAGGATTTATTGCAAATGGCGATATTGTAGAAGTAGTAAGAATAAAAGAAACGATAGAACGCTATGGGTTCCGATTTGCAAAGGCAAACGTGCAAATGGTAGACTATCCTAACGAGAAAGAATTGGATGTTATTTTACTTTTAGATACATTAACATCTGAAAGCCCTGCTATACCT
>CATMIT010000082.1 GCA_950069165.1 uncultured Flavobacteriales bacterium | reverse complement strand
CAAAAGGAAGTTTGGCCAAATTATTATATTGGAAACTCACACAGGGAAGAAGTTGAATATTTAAAAATTTGGATTTCTAAACGGGCTAAATGGCTGGATGAGAAGTGGAAAAATTAGTTTCCCTTTTCTTTTATGCAAACCCCTACAGACATTATTCCTTTTAATAATTTTATAGATGGAAGTTCTCCATAACGCATGGCTTGTTTAATTGCTATTATATAGTTTCCTTTTGTTTTAAATATAATAGAGTCCTTATAACTTTGTGTAAAATCTAAAATGTCTCCTACTCCTTTTGTATTCCATTTCCCAGTAATATCTGCTAAAACACATTCTAAAGTGTCAATTGTTGTTTGCCCATAAGGATCTGTACTGTGGATAAAAATAAAAAGGTTTTGAAAAGGATATGATATGGTGTGTCTTATATTTATTTCTGAATAAAAAATATTTGTTGTATCAGAAACATTAAACTGAAAAACTATTGTACTGTCGGCATGCCATCCGCCTTTAATTTCTTTGTCTGCTTTAAAAAGAAAATTGTTTGTACAAGAGAGTAAACTAAAAGCCGCTAAAACAAAGACTGCTTGCCTCATTATTTTTTGTTTCTTCTATTTTTACCCTTTCTTTTTTTGTTTTTATTGTCAAATCGGTTAATGTTGTCTTGCCCGATAACATTTTCAAAATCGTTTGTTTTTGTTTTTTGCTCCATTATAAAATCTTCCAATTTTTCAGGAAGTGTTCCTTCTTCATTTAGAGTTATTATTGTTTTTACTCTCTCAAGTGTTAGCTCAATGGATGAATAAGGGTCTCCAACATAGGTGTACCATAATTTCTTTTTAAAGATGTCCATTTTCAAAAATCTTGCCTTGTCTTTTTTTGTCTTCAGCATTGTTTTTGTTTTTGGAAAATCTTCTAGAGCATCTAAATATCCATCTAACTCATAGTTTAAACAACATTTTAATCTGCCACATTGTCCTGATATTTTTTGTGGATTAATCGAGAGTTGCTGATATCTTACCGCAGAGGTGGAAACAGAAGGAAATTCAGTCATCCATGTTGAGCAACAAAGCTCTCTTCCGCAACTTCCAATTCCTCCTAATTTTGCCGCTTCTTGTCTTGCCCCTATTTGCCTCATTTCAATTCTTATCATGAATTTTCTAGAAAAGGATTTTATTAGCTCCCTGAAATCCACTCTTTTTTCTGCTGTATAATAAAAGGTTGCTTTGGTGTTGTCCCCTTGATATTCCACATTGCTAAGTTTCATTTGGAGCTTATGCTCTTTTACCAAAAGTTTTGCTTTTTCTAAGGTGTCTTTTTCTAATGAAATTGCTTTTTCCCATTTTGTAATATCTGTTGGTTTCGCTATTCTGTAAATTTTCTTTGGTCTTTCTTTTTCAAAATCTACTTTCTTTCGTTTCATTTGCAGCATCACCAACTCTCCTGTAAGGAAAACTACTCCAACATCATGACCTGGTGATCCCTCCACTGCTACTATATCTCCTTTTGTAAGGGGTATGCCCTCCGGATTGATGAAAAATTCCTTTCTGTCTTGCTTAAACCTTACTTCCACAGAGCTGTCTTCCTTCTTGTTCAATGTGCTTATTCCTTCAAGCCAATTAAAAACAGAAGAGTTACTACACCCTCTTGCCAGGGAAGTTTCACATGTATTACAATTGCTGCAACCGCTCATTTCTTTAATCTAAATTTTAGTTCGCTAATTTACGCTTTATTTTAAAAGTCGCATCATTTGAAGGGATAGCTCATAAAAAAGAATTTTTGGATTGGCATTTCTTTCAATGTTTTTGATTGCTTTCTCTGTTTTTTCAAAAATGGAAACACTATTTTCTCCATGAATAAATGGAGCAAAATTTCTTACAAATATTGTTTCCTCTTTATCTGTTTTTAGTAGGCTCTCGTTTAAGGTATTTACAAGGAGGCACTCTCTGATAAGTTTTAAAGAATATTGTAAAAATTCTTTTTGATTTTCTCTTCCGTTTTTTGCTATTTCATCCGTCCATTTTGCTAACTCTTTTAGGTTTGCTTTATAGCAAATTTGCATCCAGCTCTGGAATTCTTTTAAGTGGGTTTCCTCTTTTATTTCTGTTTGGCTTAATTGTAATGCTGTATTGAGGTTTCCGTTAGCAAGCCTTGCTATTTGCAAAGATTTTTCAGCTAAAAGGCCCTTTTTTTGTTCTAGATAGTTTGTGATGTTTTCTGTTTTAAACGGCTTGGTTTTTACCATTTGCATCCTTGATGTTATGGTAGGAAGTAGCTTTTCAAAATCCTCTGTAACCATAAAAAAGAATGTTCCTTTTGGCGGCTCTTCAATTAGCTTTAATAGTTTGTTAGCTGTAACATGGTTCATTTTTTCTGGCATCCAAATCAGAATAACTCTAAAAGCAGATTCGTAATTTTTTAGTGTTACTTTTTTTTGCAATTGCTCGGCCTCATACTTGTAAATTACCCCCTGTTTATTTTCTGCTCCAAGATGTTGATACCATTGTGTTAGGGATAAATAAGGGTTTTCTAACACTATTTCTCTCCACTGAGAAATAAAGTTATCACTCAAAGGGTTTTTAATATTGTTTATTTTAAGCACTGGGAAAATGATATGCAAATCTGGATGAGAAAGAGAATTATACATCAGACAAGAATGGCAGATATTGCAGGAATCCGTTTCTTTCCTTTTCTCACAATTCAAATATTGTGCAAAGGCCAGTGCAATAGCTAGCTTTGCACTGCCAGAATTTCCTAAAAATAGTTGTGCATGAGCAACCCTGTTATTGGCAACTACCTTGATTAGATTTTGTTTTATGGCTGTATTTCCTGGTATTTCGGCAAAAAGCATTATTTATTGTTTTGTGTCAAAAGTAAGAATTTTGATCTGTTTATTTGGTTTTATTTTATTTTTGCAGAATGGAAAAACTTACTGCCGTTTCTTTTAAAGGGAAACGAGTTTTAATTCGTATTGACTTTAATGTTCCTCTAGATGCTAATTTCAAAATTACGGATAATAGTAGAATATTGGGAGCTATTCCTACTATAAAAATGGTAATTGCTGGAGGTGGAAAAGTAATCCTAATATCGCATTTGGGAAGGCCAAAAAATGGTCCGGAAAACTGTTTTTCCCTTAAACATCTTGTCAATCATTTATCAAAAGTTTTAGAAGTTGATGTCGCTTTTGCAAATAATTGTATTGGGGAAACGGCAGAAACTGCCATAAATAATTTGGAGGAAGGCGGTGTTTTGCTTTTAGAGAATTTACGCTTTCATTCAGAAGAGAAAATGGGAGATACGGTCTTTGCAAAACAATTGGCAAACTTGGCTGATATTTATATTAATGATGCTTTTGGAACAGCACATAGAGCACATGCTTCAACAGCTGTTATTGCTCAATTTTTTCCAGAGAGTAAATATTTCGGCTTGCTTTTAGAAAAGGAAATTTCTAATTTGGAAGTTATTTTGGAAAATCCTCAAAAGCCATTTACGGCCATTATTGGTGGAGCAAAAATTACAGGGAAAATTGATGTTATCATGGCACTACTCGACAAAGTAGATAATCTGATAATTGGGGGCGGAATGGCTTATACTATTGCTAAAGCAATGGGAGGAAATATTGGAAATTCTTTGGTAGAAGAAGAAAAAATTTCTTTGGCGAAACAGCTTATTGAATTAGCTAAAAGCAAAGGGGTGAATTTATATCTGCCAAGTGATTCGGTAAATGCCAACAAATTTGATAATAATGCAGAAACAAATACTTCTGAAATTACAAATATTCCAAATGGATTTATGGGTTTGGATATTGGCCAAGAAAGCATTGCCAAGTTTTCTGAAATAATTGAACACTCAAAAACAATAATATGGAATGGTCCAATGGGCGTTTTTGAAATGCCGAATTTTGAAAAAGGAACAAGAGAAATTGCAAATGCTATTTGCAAAGTTACTGAAAAAGGCGCCTATTCTTTGGTTGGAGGAGGTGATTCTGTTGCTGCAATAAAACAATTTGGGTTAGCAGATAAAGTGAGTTACCTCTCCACGGGAGGCGGTGCAATGCTAGCGTTTTTGGAGGGCAAACCCCTGCCTGGAATTGAGGCTATTCTTTCTTAATCTTTTCCTCAATATCCTCTTTTACTTGCTTTGTTTTCTCTTGAAAGTCTTCTAATAACCCTTTGTGTTTTTCACTATGTGGACTAATTAATTCTACTAAATTAGTTATTGGCTTGTAAAGTTGCGCGCTTTGTTTAGTGTCTTGTGGAATGAGCTCAAATTTCGATTCAATCATTAGTAAAAAACTAATTATTAATGCTAATTTCAGCATGCCAAATATTCCTCCTAATATCCTGCTCAAAAATCCCAGTGCAAGTGCTTTTGTCAATTTATCTGTTAAATACCCTAATAATTTGATAAGTAATAAAACAGAAATAAAAAGAATAGCAAATGCCAATAAGGGTTTGAATTGCTCATAATTATCAAATATTCCACTAAGGTGTGGTTCTAATAGATTTGAAAAATTAAGGGCTACATAAATTCCTACAACTAATGAAAGTAGGCCTGTTATTTCTTTAATCAAGCCATTAGAAAATCCTTTTATCAATCCGTAAAGCAAGGGAACGGCTATTGCAATATCTAAATAATTCATAGTGTAAAGATATTAAATAATCTATTTTTGCGCTTATGGAAAAGCTGAATAATAAATGGGATACTTTACTTTTAAAATTACAAAAAGATATAGCAGAAGACATAGACCTTAAAGGAGTTCTTTTCTTGATCGGGGTACAAGAGCTACAAATGGGGATTAAAGAGTTTAGCAAAGAAGAAAAACAAGATATCCTGCACCTTGCGGTATGCAAACTACTTACGCCTTATGGTTATTTTAAATTTGAGAAAGTGGATGAAGATGGTTGGCCACACTGGATAGAATTAAAAGCCATTAAAAATCTTAGTGGGAAACAACAGGATTTGCTAATAAAAGAAGCTATTATCGCTTATTTCTCTTAATCGATTTCGATTGTTTTGCTAACGGTTTTGTATTTTAGCAAACGGATTACATTACTTCCTGTAAGCTCGTTAGTTCCAACCCACTTGCTCACATCAATATTTAAAATTGCTTCATGCTCAAATACATGCTCGGTTTGTCCACTGCCATCAGTCCATTGTACATTAGAAACAATGGAAGAAGATCCCGCTTGACTAATCTGTCCATCTTGATGCAGCCTTACTCTTGCATCTTTAACAACATCTCCATTGACATCAATAACTGTAATTATTGCCATGGTATCGGCATCTTTTTTGCAAGCGCTAAATGTGCACATAAAAGCGATAATCGCTCCTAGAAATAAAAATTTAAAAAATTTGTTTTTCATAATTGTTTTAATTATTGCTTTCTTTGTAATTGAATAAGCAAATATATATAAATTATTAAGATGTTAGAAAAGGTAAAGGATTTACTGCAAGAGGTTGAAACTTTCGTTCCAAAATCAGAAAAAGAAGTAGAAGATTTTCGTTTGGATTTTTTGGGGAAAAAGGGTTGTTTAAATGAGTTATTTGCTGCTTTTAAAGATGTCCCAAATGAAAGCAGAAAAGCATTTGGAAAGGCAATAAATACCTTAAAACAAAATGCGCAAGCAAAAGTTGACGCCTACAAAGGTAGCTTTGAAACAGAAGAAAAAGGAGATGAAATTGACCTAACTAGACCAGTTGCTTTAGATAATTTGGGCAGTAGGCATCCAATTTCTATAATTCGGAATGAAATAGTTGAAATATTTAATCGTATCGGATTTACTATATCGGAAGGCCCAGAAATTGAGGATGATTGGCATAATTTTTCTGCACTTAATTTGCCTAAAGAACACCCGGCAAGAGACATGCAGGACACTTTTTTTATACAAACTGACCCTGATATTTTACTAAGAACACATACTTCTTCTGTGCAAGTTCGCTATATGAATGCCAATAAACCACCGATAAGAACGCTTTCTCCAGGTAGAGTGTATAGAAATGAAGCTATTTCTGCAAGAGCGCATTGTATTTTCCACCAAGTGGAAGGATTGTATATTGATAAAAATGTAAGTTTTGCTGATTTGAAACAATGTCTACTTTATTTTGCAAAAGAAATGTTTGGAGAAAAAACTAAAATACGATTACGCCCCTCTTATTTCCCTTTTACAGAACCTTCTGCTGAGGTAGATGTAAGTTGTAATATTTGTAGTGGAAAAGGGTGTAATGTGTGTAAAAACACGGGGTATTTGGAAATTTTAGGTTGTGGTATGGTAGATCCAAAAGTGTTGGAAAA
>CATMIT010000081.1 GCA_950069165.1 uncultured Flavobacteriales bacterium | reverse complement strand
GAAACCATTTAATGAAGGGTTTTTTGAGAATTCAGTTGAGGCCAAATCTATCCTGGTAAAAATCTTATAAGTTACCACAATTTGTTCCCCTTGATAGATTTTTGTTTTATTTACTTTGGCTTTTAAATAAAGCTGCTCAGCAGATGCTGCTTTTGGATTCTTGGTTTTAGAATTATTACTTTTTGAGTTGTTATTTTTAACTACTTTTATGTTTAATGGCTTACTCACATATTGCTTTCCTTTCGCTTTTAAAGTAGCCGAGCCAATAGTAAATTCTCCAATTTGTTTAGCTTGTACAATATAGGTGTAAGTGGTATTTACATGGCTTTCACTTTTCCCATTTACAAAGGTATAACTGCTTGAAGTGGAAGGATTTGGTCCTCCTAAAATTCTGAACCCCTTAAAATTCGGTCCTATAAAATTTTTGCTTTTTGCAGCAATGGAAAACTCCACTCTTATCTGCTCGCCAATTAGTGCATGATTTTTATTTACTGCAACAGAAAGCTTTAAGTCTTGCCCGTTTGCCAAAAAGCAAAATCCTAAAAATAATATAAAAATTCCTTTTTTCAATTTACCAATCTTTTAAAACTTTTACTTTTTTTCCCTTTGCTTTCTTTTTCTGTAATTTCTCTTGTAACTCTTTTTCTTGTTGTTGCAGGGCTTCCAACATTTTTTCGGCTGTTTCCTTGCTCATATCCTCTTTTTCCTGTGGCTGTTGTTCTTGTTCTTTTTGCTCTTGCTTTTTATCTTCTTTCTGCTTCTGCTGATTTTCCTTTTGTTCGTCCTTTTTGTTTTCTTTTTCATCTTTGTTTTGCTCTTGTTGTTCCTGTTTCTGTTTCAACATTTGCTGAGCAAGGGCTAAATTATGTCTTGTGTCCTTATCAGTTGGATTATTCCTAAGTGCATCTTTGTAGGCAGCTATACTCTCCTCCAATTTTTGTTGCTTCAATAAGGAATTACCTAAATTATGATACACTTTTGAGAGCTGATTTTTATCCTTTACATTGTCTTTTAGGGCTTCAAAAAGAGCAGAAGATTCCTCATACCTTTCTTGTTTGTAAATGGCATCAGCCAAATTGTAGGAAGCAGCAAAATAATCTTGGTCCTTTTCCAATGATTTTCTGTATTTCATTTCTGCATCATTAAACAGGCTGTCTTGATACAAATCGTTACCATTTCGTAAATAATTTTTCTTACTTTGTGCGTTTGCAATAAACGGTAGAAGAAGTATAAAAACAAAAAGTACTCTCATCATTATCCGATCAAATTTTTCCAATTATTTTTTCTGCTCAGCAAAACTAAATCAAAAATTAAAAGAAATAGTGCAATGGATAAAAAGAGTTGAAATCTGTCTTTATAAGCTGTAAAAATCATTGTTCCAATTTCTTTCTTTTCCATCTTATTTATTTCAGCAAAAAGTGCAGAAAGCCCTGCTTGTGTGTTGTTTGCTCTTACATAAGTGCCTTTTCCGGCAAAGGCAATATCCTGCAACATTTGTTCATTCAGTTTGCTAATTATCGTATTACCCTCTCTATCTTTTCTGTAGCCCGTAATATTTCCATATTTATTATAGACAGGAATTGGTCCACCTTTACTCAGGCCCATTCCCAAAGTATGTATGAAAACACCTTTCTCATTTGCTGATTTTGCTTGCTCCAATGCATCATCTTCATGGTTTTCCCCATCCGTAATTATGATGATTGCTTTATTCTGTCCATTTTCCATATCAAAGGAACGCATACTAAGAGAAATGGCCTTGCCAATGGCTGTACCTTGGGTTGGAATAATATCCGTATTTACAGTAGAGAGGAATAATTTTGCCGCAGAATAATCTGTAGTGATTGGCAGTTGCACATAAGCATCACCAGCAAATACAATCAGCCCAATTCTGTCGCCCTCTAATTTATCGATAAGACGCGAAATTGCTTGTCGTGCTCTTTCCAAACGGTTGGGTTTTATGTCCTCTACTAGCATGCTATTTGATAGATCCAATGCAATCATCAAATCGACTCCTTCTCTTTTTACTTCCTCCATTTTTGTGCCAATTTGAGGATTAGAAATTCCTATTATAATACTTGAAAGACAAAGGAAAAGGATGGCAAATTTTATGTTTTCTCTACCCTTTGAAAATGTAGAAATTAAGCCATGTTTTGAAAGTTCTTTTCCAAAGTTTTTCAATGCTTTACTTTTCCAATTTCTGTAATATACCATCAGCACTACAATAGGTATAAGCCCATAAAGCAGATTCAGATATTCTATATTTTCATATCTTAGCATTTAAGGAATTGATTTTAAAAAAGTGGTTTTCAGCACAAAAGAAAGGCAAAGAAAAAGTAAAGCCAATAAAGCGTAAGGCAAAAATTCCTCCTTTCTTTGGTGGTATTCTGTTGTTTCTATTTTTGATTTTTCCAATTTATTAATGTCCTGATAAATTTCTTTTAAGGATTTGTTATTGGTTGCTCTGAAATATTTTCCATCCGTAATAGTAGCAATATCTTGCAATGTTTTTTCATCAATTTGCACTTCAATATCTTGGTATTGCACACCAAAAGGAGTTTTAAAAGGGTAGGGGGCATAACCTTGAGTTCCCACACCAATGGTATAAACACGAATCCCAAATTTCTCTGCAATTTCAGCAGCAGTAAGTGGTGCCACTAATCCCTGATTATTTACCCCATCTGTGAGTAAAATAATCACTCTACTTATGGCTTTGCTATCTTTTAGTCGGTTCACGGCTGTTGCCAAACCCATCCCAATGGCAGTACCATCTGCTATCATGCCGCTTTTGATATCTTTAAATAGATTGATTAGCACATTGTGGTCAGTAGTAAGGGGGCATTGGGTAAAACTTTCTCCGCTAAAAACTACCAATCCAATTCTATCATTCACTCTTTTTGAAATAAAATCGAGCGCTACATTTTTAGAGGCCTCCAATCTGTTAGGTTTTAAATCTTCTGCCAACATACTCCCGGAAATATCCATAGAAAGAATGATGTCGATTCCTTCTGTGGTGCTGTCCTCCCAACTAGAAGTAGATTGTGGCCTTCCCAAAGCAATAATAAGCAAAGCAGCAGCTAATAATTTTAAAATAAGAGGAAGATGGATGAGTCGATTTTTTAGGGTTTTAACACTTTCAATGCCACTTGTGTCTGAAAACAAAATGTTAGATTGTATTTTTTTTCTTTGCAAGAAATACCAAATTCCAATTGCCAGAACAAGCAGTAAAAGATAAAAATATTCAGGATTTACAAATTCGATATTATTCATTTTTCACCTCCTTTGCTTTAGTATTTTTTACAAAACTAACAGATAGGTTCATACTTTCTTTATTTTCTGAATCTATTGGTTTGCTTTTGGCATATTTTGCCATATCGGCTCTTTGCAAAATAGTAGTTAATGTTTGCAAATCTTCTTTCGCTAACCCTTTTTTTGTCAAGCTAATAAGGATATCAAATGTTGGTAATTCCAAAGCCAAAACTTGGAATCTATCCTCCAAATAAGTCCTTATTATTTCTGAAATTTCAGAATGGTATTGTTTCAACTTGCCACTTTGCCAAAGTTGTCTTTTATTTAAATCATTAAGCGCTTTTATGGCAATTATATCAGACGGAATAATTACTTTTGGTTTAGCTTTTATCTCTTGTTTTTTCTTTGCAAACAAATATTTTTTCAAAAGAAAATAAATCAGAATTATTAAAAGTATCCCAAGCAAAAAAGGCCAAATATCACTCCATCCATAAGGTGCATCTATTGGTGGTTTGATATCTTTTATTTCGGCATTATTTTCTAATGTAATCGTTTGCACATTTAGTATAAGCCCTTCTGTTTTTAAGTTTTCGTTAAAAACAATTGGGGCAATATAATAACTTCCACTATCGAAAGAGGTTATGATAAAATTTTGGGAAAGTGTAATGGTGTTTTCGTTTACTGTACTATCGATTTTTTCCTCTTCTACAATTTCCACTCCTTTTATTATAGTGTCCTTAAAAGTTGGCCAAAGCAATTTCTCCCCTTTTTGAAAACTGCACGAAATGCTAAGTTTTGTCTGCTGTCCAATCAGAATACTATTAGTATCCAATTTCAGATTTTGTGCAAAAAGCAAAGTGCCAGAAATAAAGAAAATGGTAAAAAGAATCTTTCTCATTATTTTCTTTGTTCTCTTTTTTTAAAAAAGTTGATAAGCGGTTTTATATAGGATTCAGTAGTGTTAATATTGATATGATCCACTCCGCAAAGAAGAAAATCCTGTTTTAATTTTTCGACCCTTTTTTTGTAATTACCCCCAAAATTTATTCGTATTTTTTTGGATGATGTATCTATCCAAGTTATTTTTCCACTTTCAGAATCTAACATTTTAATCATTCCAACATTTGGCATACTTTCCTCTCTTTTGTCGTGTATTCGTATTGCAATAATATCATGTTTTTTGTTGGCTATTTGCAATGGTTTTGTAAAATCATCATCCAAAAAATCAGAGAGAATAAAACAAACAGATCTTTTTTTAATAACAGAAGAAAAATATTCCAAAGCCACAGCAATATTAGTGCCAGAGTTTTCTGGCTCAAAGGCCAAAAGCTCCCTAATAATTCGTAAAATATGCGACTTTCCTTTCTTTGGCGGGATAAATTTTTCAATAATATCAGTAAAGAAAATCACCCCCACTTTATCATTATTCTGTATGGCAGAAAAAGCCAAAACAGCAGAAAGTTCAGTAGCAATTTCCTTTTTCGTTTTATTTTCAGTGCCAAACTTTCCTGATTTGCTAATATCAATAAGAAGCATTACAGTCATTTCCCTTTCTTCCTCAAAAATTTTCACATAAGGATTGTTATAACGAGCCGTTACATTCCAGTCAATTGTTCTTACATCATCCCCCGCTTGGTATTCACGCACTTCCGAAAAAGCCATGCCTTTTCCCTTAAAGGCGGTGTGGTATTCGCCAGCAAAAATATGATTAGAAAGTCCTTTAGTTTTTATCTCAATCTTGCGGACTTTCTTTAATAATTCGCTTGTACTCATTTAAGGAATCTCTACTGTGTTCAGGATGTCTTTTATGATGTCTTCCGAGCTAATGTTTTCGGCTTCCGCCTCATAGGTTAAGTTGATTCTATGGCGCAATACATCATAGCAAAGTGCACGAACATCCTCTGGAATTACATAACCTCTTCTTTTTATAAAAGCATAAGCTTTGCTGGCTATTGCCAGATTGATACTCGCTCTTGGAGAAGCGCCAAAACTGATTAAATCTTTTAATTTTTCTAAGCCATATTTTTCAGGATTTCTGGTAGCGAATACAATATCAATTATGTATTGCTCAATTTTTTCATCCATATACACTTGCTTCACAATATTTCTCGCTTGAATAATTGCATCTTTACTTAGCACTTTATTTACCGTAGGGAATGTTTGTGCTAGGTTGTGTCGAATAATTAATTTTTCTTCCTCTTTCTGAGGATAATCAATGATTACTTTTAGCATAAACCTATCTACTTGTGCTTCTGGCAATGGGTAAGTTCCTTCTTGTTCAACAGGGTTTTGTGTTGCCATCACCAAAAATGGCTCTTCCAATTTAAATGTTTCTCCACCAATGGTTACTTGTCTTTCCTGCATGGCTTCCAAAAGGGCGGATTGTACTTTTGCTGGCGCTCGATTTATTTCATCTGCTAGAATAAAGTTAGCAAAAATCGGTCCTTTTTTTACAGAAAATTGCTCTTTTTTCGAGCTGTATATTTGCGTACCAATCAAATCGGCAGGAAGTAAATCAGGAGTAAATTGCAAACGGCTGAATTTTGCATCTATGGTTTGCGATAGGGTACTTATGGCAAGTGTTTTTGCTAAACCTGGTACGCCTTCTAAAAGTATATGTCCGCTTGATAAAAGAGCTACTAAAAGTCGTTCAGTCATTTCTTTTTGCCCTACAATTACTTTTCCTATTTCCATAGTAAGCATATCAATGATGGCGCTTTCTTTGTTTATTTTTTCGTTTAACAGCTTAATGTCGGTTGTTAGTGTCTCTTCCATTTTGTGTTTTTAATTTAAGGGAGGCAAATTTACTTTTTGTTCTAACTAATTGCAAAGTGGAACGGTATTTTTTTTAATTAGTATTTTCTTTACCTAATAAAATAAAAAAAGCCCCGACTAGCGGGGCTTTTTTAGGTTTATAGTTTAAAACTTCTTATTGAAGGATTAGTTTCTTATTAATCACACCTTTATCGGTAGTAATTTCTAAGAAGTATACTCCTTTCGGATAAGTAGCTAAGCTAACTTCTTTTGTGAATTGACCAACAAACTGATCAAGATCGGCAGTATAAACTA
>CATMIT010000080.1 GCA_950069165.1 uncultured Flavobacteriales bacterium | reverse complement strand
TTTCATCAAATTCAGTAGAATTTGAATCCTCATATCCCAATAAATTTCTAGCAGCTTCAATAACCATAATTTGCAGTCCCAAACATAAACCCAAATAAGGAATTTTATTTTCACGAGCATATCTGCTTGCATAAATCATTCCTTGTGTACCTCTTTTATCAAATCCACCCGGAACAATTATCCCTTTTATATCTTTAAAAATATCATTTATATTATTTATGTTAATTTCTTCTGAATT
Source organism: uncultured Flavobacteriales bacterium (assembly GCA_950069165.1). Taxonomy (GTDB): domain Bacteria; phylum Bacteroidota; class Bacteroidia; order Flavobacteriales; family BACL11; genus DUAL01. Next base: position 6,200 of record CATMIT010000080.1, on the reverse strand, counting down.
AATCCATTCAATTTGAATTTCTACATTATTGCTGATTCCAGCATGAATTAATGATTCTTTAACAGATAAATATGAATCTTGTAATTGTACATATTTCCCAACTATAGCAAGTTTGATTGTATTTTTTGTATTATTTGATTTAGATATCACTGAAATCCATTCACCTAAATAACCTTCTTTAGCATTTAAATTTAAATTATGAGATAATAATTTCCCCAAATTTTCTTCTTCTAATTTAACAGGGACTTTATATACAGAATCTAAAGTGGGTAGAGAAACCACTGCTTCTAATGAAACATCACAAAACATTGAAATTTTTTCTTTAATTTTTTTTATGCTGTCTAACTCATTATAATCCGGAAATCCTTTTAAGAAATTAGGTAAAGCACCCAAAAAAGCATTTTTGTGGAAATAGGAATTGAAAAAAACTTTATCAGCCACTAGTGCAGAAGAAAAATTAATAAAAGCGTAATGGGAATCTCTGTTTTTTTGCACATCTCTATCGGTTTCTGACCAAGGGTAGCAAAGTTGATTTTCGTGAAAATAAAGAGCAATTGGCGTATCGTTATGTTTTTTGCTAATCAAAGATTTGAAAAGTGCCAAATCCATCATATCGGTAGCCAAAATTAAATCATATTCTTCTCCTTTTTCTAAAAAATGATTGGCCAAAGAAATTGCTCCACCATGCATTCTCCATTTCCAATAGTTGCCTTTCAAAGAGAAAATATCAATTTGATGCGAACTAAAAGTTTGTAATTCTTCTGCCCATCTTTTATGTGAGCCAGTAAAAAATGCTTCAACAAGAGCTACTTTCATTAGTGCTGATGCCCTCTTGCATCTTCTTTACTTATTTTGTGGTCAATAATGAGTTCTTCCACATAAGGATGCTCGGATTCTAACATACCCTCCAGAATGGGTTGGCCAGCATCTACCCAGGCCGAGTACCATAAATCACCAATGGTTTTTACCGATTTTCTAAGCCGTCTTTCCACCATTCCGTTAAGCTTTTCATGATATGCAGCTGAGAATTCTTCTGAACGAACTTTAATGGTTTTCTGTCCTCTTTTCTCATAGGAATATTGTTTGTCCCTCTCAAAAGTTGCAGTAAGTTGCTTATCAAAATCAAGAACAGAATCCAGTGCCCCATGGCTTTGCTCTATGGTTTCCCAAGCTACATCCAAAACGGAATATCTATAATCAGCCGTTCCTACCAAAAAGTCATAATTATCAGAAAAAAGCTCAGGCAAACGCGATTCCCAAAAAGCATGAATTCCTTTTTGCCCTGTAAGCTGACCATCATAATTTAAGCTGGTGTGCAAAGGAACATGCGCATCTGCTACATAATGCCCCAAATCAGATGCATTTTTCAAAATATAATCAATGTCTTTATCAGAAAAAGATTTTACCAAACGGTTGTAAATAGTCTGGATATGCCAAGGGACAATACCGTATGATATTAGGGTATCTTCAGTAAATTTTTCCACCGCATCATTCCATTTCCTGGGCATTACTTCAAATGGCTTTTCACCATAAACATCAATATCGATATAGTGCCTAGGCGCTTCTTCTTTTACTACATACCTTCTTTTATCCGCATCTACGCTATGCTCACTTAAGTGATTGATATGCTTTTTGAAAAACCCAATCAATTCCTCTGGCATGGTAAAAACTGCATATCTATTTATTAATTTGTGGGCATGAAATCCCCAAGAATTCAATTGTTTTGTTGGAAGAAAAAGCAATATAAATAATATGATAACAACTAACTTCTTCATGCTTTTATTAATTTTCCATCTTTTAAAATAGGGATAATATCTGATTGAAATGTTGGCGACAAACAGAATTTTGTATCTTCTTCTATATTCAAACTATTCAACCCTTTTCTGTGAGAGGAATTACTTAAAAAACCGAACAAATCTACCTTAGAGGAATGAAACAATTCTATTGCTGCAAGGGTGCTGTCATTGCTGTTTTGAAAACCATTGTTCATTAATTTTTCAGCCAACTTCCCTGCAAAAATACTATCCTCCAAATTAAAAAATCCTTTCCAGCCAGCACAAAGTAAAATCACATCTTTTTCTTGCGAAATTAAATATTTTACCACTGCATCAAAATTTACAAATGAGGCCGTAATGGTTTTGTGATTTTTTGCAATTTCCAAGGTCTTTGTGCCATTTGTGGTGGTTAGCACTAAAGTTTTATTTTGAACCTTTTCGTTCATATAATGAAAGGGGGAATTGCCATAATCAAAACCATCAACAGGCATGGCATTTCGCTCAGCCGCTACAATAAAATTTTCTTTTCTTTTGTAATTTTTTGCCTCTTCTAAACTTTTCACAGGAATGATTTCTTTTACGCCATAATGAAAAGCGACACTGATTACAGAAGTAGCTCTGAGCACATCAATTACAACTACAATACTTTCAGTATTGCTGTATTTTTCAAACCAAGCCGAAACAAAACATGTGCTTATTTTTTTTGGAGTATTCATTTTACAAATGGCATTTGTACTACTTTGGCTTTAATTTGTTTGTTTCTAACTTGCACAAAAATTTCCGTTCCTATTTCAGAAAATTCAGTGGCAACATAGCCCATAGCAATTGCTTTTTTCAAAGTTGGCGACATAGTACCTGAGGTTACTATTCCTATCTCTTTTCCATCAATATTTACAATAGGATAATCTTTTCTGGCTATTCCTCTATCAATAATTTGTAAGCCAACTAATTTTCGTTTTACTCCCTCCTGTTTTTGCTTTTTTAGATTTTCGGAATTGATGAAATTTTTAGTAAATTTGGTAATCCAGCCCAACCCTGCTTCAATAGGTGATGTACTTTCATTAATGTCATTTCCATATAGGCAAAATCCTTTTTCTAATCTTAATGTATCGCGTGCCGCCAAACCAATAGGTTTTACATCTATATCTGTACTGAAAATCGCTTTCCAAAGGGCTAGTGCATTTTCGTTCTTTACATATAATTCAAAACCTACTTCTCCGGTATATCCCGTTCTGGATAGGATAACATTTTCTATTCCAGCAATAGTTCCAATTTTGAAATTGTAGTATTTTATTTCTGATAAATTCACCTGAGTAATTTGTTGTAGAAGTTCTATTGAATTTGGCCCTTGCACTGCAAAAAGGGAATAATTATCCGATTGATTATCGATAGTACAGCCAAAGGAATTATGCTTGTTTATCCAAGCTAAATCCTTTTCTAAATTTGAAGCATTCACCACCAACATAAATTCATTATCAGCTAATTTGTAAACCAGCAAATCATCAACTATTCCTCCACTTGTATTTGGGAAATAAGTATATTGTACCTTCCCCTCTTTTAGTTTAGACACATCATTAGAAGTAATATATTGTAAGAAATCAAGTGCATTTTCACCAGACACGAACACCTCCCCCATGTGTGAAACATCAAAAACACCAACATTTTCACGAACTGTTAAGTGCTCGGCATTCACTCCTTCATATAAAACGGGCATAAAGTAGCCTGCAAAATCAACCATTTTCCCGCTTAATTCTTCATGCACATCCGATAAAACCAATTTCTTCATCAATAAATTTTAGGGCAAAAATAATTTTAATTAGATAATTTTAAGCTGACTTTCTCTAAACTTTCAACAGAACCAACCACCGTAACAATATCGCCTTTACGTAACCGAGTAAAGCCATGACAAACCAGTGCACTTTCTTTTCGGTGAACCGATAAAATAATCACATCAGATGGAAAGCGTAAGTTTCTAAGCGCCATGCCATGAATCTGATCGTCCGTAATTTCAATATCAATAGTATCTTGATCTTCTTCCATACCAAGCAAGAGAGAGGTTGCTTGTGGTGAGCGTACAAAATGGTCGAGCAAACTTACCATGGCCGTATTTGGTTCTACAATCTTTGCTCCCAATTTCTGGAATTTTTCAATATTTACTCTATTGTTAAGCCGAACAATGATATTCTTAGTTCCTAAATTTTCATAAGCAATTTCACAAATGCTGTAGTTATCCTCATCTGTCAATAAGGTAACAATAGTGTTTGCTTTTTCGCATTCTATTAGTGCAAATGACTCCCTACTTAAAGAAGCTATATGAGCTATCTCCACTCCAGAAATACTCCTTACTTTTTCTTTACTCTGCATTGTGGCTATTTTTACTTTCCATCCTTGATTTGCCAATTGGGTGGCCAAAGCAATGGATTGGTTTTCGTATCCGAAAATTATGGCATCACGCACATCATCTCCATCTTTTGAATCAGCTTTGGTATGCCCCTCATTTACCAAATTTATCGACCATTTAAAAAGTGGCGGTCCAAGTACCTGACTAATAACAATAATAGCAATAATTAGGGTTAAAAAATCCTGCCCCCACACTTCAAATTCTGCTGCAACAATGGTTGCCAAACCCAGTCCTACTCCAGCTTGGGTTACAAAAGGCATCCAGCCCAACAAATTAAATTTCATAGAATCCTTAGCCAATACTCCTCCAATAAAAGCCCCGAATACAATGCTTAATAATCGAACTAAAAATAAAAGGATTGCTATTTCCCAGACAGTAATTAATATGTCAAAGGAAAGCGAAAGGCCAGTAAGGGTGAAAAAAGCAAGATAAACCATGGGCCCTACTTTTGCTACAATATCCGTAAATTCAAATCGGTATTTTGAGAAATTAGATACCATAAAACTAGCGATAATGCATATTATCAATGGCTCAATTAACACTACAACTCCAAATTTTATGTGAGAATAATTGGCTACAAAATGTGCCAAAACATATACCAAATACCCAATAAGTAAGAGCAAAACAGATTTGATTTTTTTATCGTAAGCAAGTGATAACATAAAGGACAAAAGTTTTCCTAAACCATAACCCAAAGCAAAAGAAAGAGCAAGTTCAATCATTAATAAAGAAACAAAATCAAAGCCCATTTCCACCCCATTTACTAAGGACTTTGCTATGGCAAATGCAATGGTAAATAAAATGATTACCAATACATCCTTGATTACTGTTACTCCTAGTGCAGTTTGGGTAAAAGGCCCTTTTGCGCGCATTTCATTTATAACTGCTATGGCTGATGATGGGGAGCGAGCCACAAAAATAACACCCATCATTATGGAGATAGCAAGATTTGTTTTGGAAGACAAGGCCGACATAAAAGCAATATTCTCAGCCAAAAAGTAAATAATGGTTGTACTCATTACAAAAGTTACTACAAATTGTCCAAAGGTAATCCAAGCAATTTGCCTCACTCTGTTTCTCAACTCCTTTAAATATAATTCTGAGCCAGCAGCAAAAGCAATAAAAGCCAAAGCAATATCATTGATGAAATCTAATTTTACATACGCATCTTTTGGAAACATCTGCAAAACAAAAGGTCCTGCAATTATCCCAATTATCAGTATGCCCGTAATAATAGGTAGTCCAATTTTTTGGAATTCTTTCGATATCCTATTAGCTGCAATAGCAATAAGAGTAAAAGCCGCCAGCAATAAGTATGTTTCGCTTATCAAAATCGTTTTTTTGAATTGAGTAAATATAGGTAATTTTGAATTAATAATTAAAGATGAAATATTCGAAAACAGAAAAGGGATAATTATACTATGTTTGCAATCTCAAAAAAAAGGATTTATGATTCTAATAGCCGATAGTGGTTCTACAAAATGTACTTGGGCTTTGTGCAGCAAAACGGAAAGGAAAGTGCAGTATTTTGCTACCATAGGCTTTAATCCTTTTTTTGTGGATGCAAAGCAAATAAATAGCCATTTGGAGCAATCAAATCTAAAAAGATTTGTAAAGGATATTACTGAAGTTCATTTCTATGGCGCTGGCTGTAGTAATGATGAAATGAATAAAGTGATAGAAATAGGGCTTAGCAATTTTTTTCAAAATGCAAAAATAAGTGTTGCACACGATTTGAATGCAGCTTGTTTAGCAACTTTTCAAGGAAAAGACAGTATTTGTTGTATTTTAGGAACTGGTTCTAACTCCTGTTTTTATGATGGAAAAAATATTGTAGAAGCTGCTCCATCCTTGGGTTTTATAGTGGGAGATGAAGCAAGTGGAAATTATTTCGGGAAGAAAATTTTGCAATTGTATTTTAACAAAAAGTTATCGGATAAGCTGGCACATAAATTGGAAAAAGAATATGCACTCACATTGCAAAATTACAATGAAAATGTTTATTACAAAAATTGCCCAAATAG
>CATMIT010000079.1 GCA_950069165.1 uncultured Flavobacteriales bacterium | reverse complement strand
ACTATACCGCTTACATTTCCAGGTAAATAAGGAGGAAGATTAGGATCAAAAGTTTGATTGCTTGGCAATTGTCCTATTTGGGTAGGATTAGCAAAACTCCCAGAGGAATCGGAAAGATAAGCAGTAAAAATATTTCCAGAAAGATAAACGCCAATAGCATAAAAAGGAATATCAATTACACTTCCAATACAAACATCTGCAGTATCCATAGTTACAACAGGAGGAGTAGGACCTGTAATTATATTATTCGGACAAACAGCAACTTCAAAACAGACAGATGCAACCCCAGTAATTTGAGGAGAAGGAGAGATTCTATTCACTCTAAGCTTGTAGCAAGTGCTTGCTGTTGCCAAATTAGGAATCTGAATCATTAGTAGGGAAGAGGTATTTGGGTAAAACATAGTAGTTGTCCAAAGAGCTGTAGGATTGGCAAAATTCCCATTGGCATCCGAAAGTTCAATGAGGTATTGTCCGCCACAAAGAGTATCTGATATTTCGAAACCAAAAATAAGGAAATTGCCTTGACAAATTACACTATCAGAAAGATAAGTAATATTAATATCAATTGGATTAGTAGTTTGGTTAAAATTTCCTACTAAGAAAATATCATCTACTCCAAATGATATGGAATTGGCCAATGTTGAACTGGCATTTACCCACCGGAAACCAAAGCGCAAATCAAAAACATTGTTAAAGGCAGGGTTCATTATCCTTTCATTTTTCCAAAGCGTTTGACTATTGTATTGATTTCCAGTCGAAATCCAATTTCCTCCATCAATGCTGTAAAAAACCTCCGCATAAGCATTAGCAGAACCCTCACATAAATAGAAAAAAGAAAATTCTATGCTATCAAAACCAAGGGTACAGAAACTCCTATCTAACACATAAAAATGATCGGAAGTTGAATTGGGCTGAAAATTAGCATTGGAAACATTTGTAATTTGAGTAGTGTCAGTAATATGCAAATAATAGCCATTCGGATTTCCAATTGTCCCAGAAACAGTACTAGCTTGACTAGTAGTGTTTGGGTAGATTCCGTTTCCATTATACTCATTATTGGTAATCCAAGAATTTACTCCTTGAGGTAAACCGAAAGATGAGTCAGCAATAAAAAGGTTTGTTCCACTTTCAAAATCTTCATTAAAAATAAGGATTGCATTTTGCGACCAAATGAAAGTTGGACTTAACAAAATAACAAAAAGAAGAAAAAGATATTTTTTGCTTAAAAACTTCATATCTCTGAATTATACAAAGATATAAATTTAAAATGAATTTGCTTTCTGCACTCTTTCTGAACTAATGAAAAGAAAGACCTTTTAATTTATGTGGAATATTTCCCTATATTTGCTCAGAACCCCTTTACGACAAACGAAACGAATTTTATCTTAAAGTAGAAAAAAGGTTATTTAGCTTAACTTCTCCAATATAGCAATAGCTGATTTTGCGATAATGGTTCCAGGGCCAAAAATACCACTTACCCCTGCCTCATACAAAAAATCATGATCTTGCTTAGGAATAACGCCCCCAGCAATAACCAAAATATCACTTCTGCCCATTTCTTTCAAAGCAGTAATTACTTTTGGCAGAAGGGTTTTGTGCCCTGCTGCCAAGGATGAAATTCCCAAAATATGCACATCATTTTCAATGGCCTGCTTGGCTACTTCCTCTGGTGTTTGAAAAAGAGGACTGATATCCACATCAAAACCCAAATCGGCAAAGGAAGTGGCCACAATTTTAGCTCCTCTATCGTGCCCATCTTGCCCCATTTTAGCCACCATTATTCTTGGGCGTCTGCCTTTTTCTTTGGCAAATTTATCAGCTAAATCTTTTGCCTTTTTAAAGTATTTATTATCCTGTATTTCCATTTTATATACGCCAGTTATCAATTGGTTTTGGGCTTTGTATCTCCCAAATACTTTTTCCAAAGCATCTGAAATTTCACCCAAAGTTGCTCTTTGCTTGGCCGCTTCTATCGCCAAACTTAATAAATTTTCATCTTTCCTCTCGCATCCTTTTATTAAAGCATTAAGGGCAGCAGTTACTTTAGTATTGTCCCTATCTTTTTTTAGTTGGTTGATCCTATCAATCTGTGCTTTTCGTACAGCCGTATTATCTACTTTTAGTATTTCAAAATCATTTTCTTCTTCCTCAATCTTATTGGCATTTACCCCAACAATAATGTCTTTCCCTGAATCAATTCTTGCTTGCTTTCTGGCGGCCGATTGCTCAATTCTCATTTTAGGAATTCCTGTTTCAATGGCTTTTGCCATTCCGCCTAACTCTTCAATCTCCTCAAAATGTTTCCAAGCTTTTTCCGCTATTTTAGCAGTAAGATATTCTACATAATACGATCCGCCCCAAGGGTCTACCGTATCGCAAATACCAATACTATTTTGTAAATAAATTTGTGTATCTCTTGCAATTTTTGCCGAAAAATTGGTAGGCAGTGCAATTGCTTCATCAAGCGCGTTGGTGTGTAAGCTTTGTGTGCCTCCCATAACGGCCGCCATTGCCTCCACAGTTGTTCTTGTAATATTATTGAAAGGGTCTTGCTCGGTTAAACTCCACCCAGAGGTTTGGCAGTGCGTTCTTAGTGCCATTGATTTAGGATTCTGAGGATTGAATTGCTTTATTAGTTTTGCCCAAAGCATTCTAGCAGCTCGCATCTTTGCAATTTCCATAAAATGGTTCATCCCAATTCCCCAAAAGAAGGAAAGCCGGGGAGCAAAATCATCAATTTTTAAGCCAGATGCAATGCCGGTTCTTACATATTCTAAACCATCAGCCAAAGTGTATGCCAATTCAATATCAGCAGTTGCGCCTGCTTCTTGCATGTGGTAGCCAGAAATACTTATACTGTTAAATTTGGGCATATTCTGGGTAGTAAACCTGAAAATATCAGAAATAATACGCATAGAATATTTTGGAGGATAGATATAGGTATTTCGCACCATAAATTCTTTCAAAATATCATTCTGAATAGTGCCATTGAGTTGCTCTAACTTAACACCTTGTTCCTGAGCTGCTACAATATAAAAAGCTAAAATGGGCAAAACTGCTCCATTCATGGTCATGGAAACGGACATTTTGTCTAGTGGAATTTTATCAAACAAAATTTTCATATCCAAAACAGAATCAATAGCAACCCCAGCCATTCCTACATCTCCTTCCACCCTTTTGTTATCAGAATCATACCCTCTATGTGTGGCTAAATCAAAAGCCACTGAAAGTCCTTTTTGCCCACCGGCTAAGTTTTTTCTGTAAAAGGCGTTGGATTCTTCTGCTGTTGAAAAGCCGGCATACTGGCGAATGGTCCAAGGCCTGCTTGCATACATGGTGGAATAAGGACCTCTTAAAAATGGTGGAATTCCAGCCACAAAATTATTGTGCTTTTCTTCTTGTTTGGTAAAACTATTCGGTACATTAATTTGCTCGGCTGATAGCCAACTTTCCCTACTTTTTTGCTTTGCAATAGCTTCTTGTTTGATGTCAAAATTTTTCAAAAGTTCAGCTGTTAAGTGTTCCATAAAATAAGCGCCAGCCGTTGGATCTTGTGCTTTATCTAAAAAGCTTTCGTTTCTTAAAATATTTTGCTGATTTCTGGCCAATCGCTCAGAAAAATCGGTGGATTTTTCAAAGCCAGCATTGTATGTGTTTACCAAAATAGTATCCGCACCTCCAAAAATAGCTGACATTAAGCTAGTTGTACTTGCTATCAAATTATTGTAAGGATTTTCTTTCTGCTGATTTTTTGTAGATGTTTCAGCAAAAATAAACGGAGTACTTCCCGTTTTTTTATTCCATAAAATACGGAAAGCCCTCAGTTTTGCAATCTGTTGAAAATAATTTTCACCAATAAAAAAATGAAACTGCATATTTCCTTTTGCCTTTTTTCCTTTTTCAAAGGCATCTTTTATTTGCTCTTTGGCAGTTTCTCCTTCTGCAAAAATAGTAGTACCACAATAGTTAGGATAAGAAAAATCCTCATTGCCATGAAGAGCACCATTTATCTTTTTGTTTGCAATAAAATCTGTCCACTCTTTTACAAAATCAGGCGTATAATTTTTGAAATCAATACGGATATGTTCTATGGAAATATCTTTTAAAAGAATTTCCAAGTTGTTGGGATTGGAAAAACAAAGGGCGCTTACATCATTTTCAAGGGCTAAAAGGGCTTTTTGATTTGCCTGTTTTGCATTTGTACCGTCAATAAGCTGGCAAGCATTCCAAGTATTTTCTTTGGTGAGTGGTTGGTTTTGACTTACAATATCCTGATGATAAAAAGGTAAAGTCCCATTATCAGCTATCAAAGAATCATACTCTCTTGCTTTTAAATCTGCTATTATTTTCTCCTTCCAATGTTTTGCGCTTTGGAGTGTAAAATCCTTAAAAAGACTATTCATTTTCTTTTTTTTCTCTTACAATAAATAAATCTTCATTGTCTTTTTTCATCAAAAAACGCTCTCTGGCAAATCGTTCTTGCTCTTCAGGGTTGTTATTCAAATTGTAAATTATAGTGCTATCCTTTTTAACTTCAGATTTATAAAATTCTTGTTGCTCTTTTAATTGTTTGAATTCTTTATTCATTTTTATCTGAGTAATAATATCGAAAGTGTCGATAAAGAAAATCCAAACCAAAAAAACAATAAATGTAATTATGTATTTGTTGCGCAAAGGAGCAGGCAGTTTTTGGTATAAATCTTTTATTCTTTTCACAGAAGCAAAATTAAATAAAAAAAGCCCATCAAAAATGGACTTTCTTTTTTGTTAATAAATCTATTCGCCCAAGAAAGGGTACTTGTAATCAGTAGCAGGTACAAATGTTTCTTTTATTGTTCTTGGAGAAACCCATCTTAATAAATTTAAGATTGATCCTGCCTTGTCATTTGTTCCAGATCCTCTAGCGCCACCAAAAGGTTGTTGCCCAACAACAGCTCCAGATGGTTTGTCATTAATGTAGAAGTTTCCTGCTGCATTTTCTAAGGCTTTTGTCGCATACTGGGCAGCATATCTGTCAACCGATAAAATAGCGCCTGTAAGTGCATACTCTGAAGTGCTATCTACTAATTCAAGCGTTTCTTCCCACTTGTCTGCATCATATACATAAATGCTCATTACTGGTCCGAATACTTCCTCAACCATAGTTTTGAACTTAGGGTCAGTAGTTACAATAATAGTTGGTTCAATAAAGTAACCTACTGATTTATCATAATTTCCTCCTGCAATAATCTCCGCATCATTAGCCGTTTTTGCATAGTCAATATAAGAAGCAATACTGTCAAATGCTTTTTCAGAAATTACTGCATTGATGAAGTTTGAAGTATCATCAGGAGCACCCATTTTGAAACTTTTACAATCAGCAACAATTTGAGTTTTTACATCTTCCCATAAATTAGAAGGTACATAAGCACGAGAAGCAGCTGAACATTTTTGTCCTTGATACTCAAAAGCACCTCTTGAAATAGCAGTGGCTACTTCAGCAGCTACTGCCGATTTGTGCGCAATAATGAAATCTTTACCTCCTGTTTCTCCAACTATTCTTGGGTATGATTTATACTTTTCAATGTTATTTCCAATGCCTTTCCAAAGCGTACGGAATACATCAGTACTTCCTGTAAAGTGTAAGCCTGCAAAGTTTTTATCTTCAAAAACAACCTTTGAAATTTCTTTACCACTTACCGTTACCATATTGATTACTCCATCAGGCAATCCTGCCGCTTGGAATATTTCCATAATCACCCCGGCAGAATAGATTTGTGTTTCTGCTGGTTTCCAAATTACTACATTCCCTAGCATTGCTGGTGCAGCACAAAGGTTAGCACAGATAGATGTGAAGTTGAATGGCGTAAGTGCAAATACAAATCCTTCCAGAGGTCTATGTTCCAAACGGTTCCACATTCCTGGTAATGATTCTGGTTGTTCTTTGTACAACTGACTCATGTACTGCACATTGAATTTAAAGAAATCAATCAATTCACAAGCGGCATCAATCTCAGCTTGCATTACATTTTTACTTTGTGCTAGCATTGTAGCTGCATTCAGTTTTGCACGGAATGGTCCTGCTAATAAATCAGCCGCTTTTAAGAAAATAGCTGCTCTGTGTTCCCAGCTCATGTTTGCCCACTGTGTGCGAGCTTTCATTGCGGCATCAATTGCATCACGCACTTCTTGTTCTCCTCCATAGTTGGAAGTCCCGATTACATGCCCATGCTCATGAGGGAGTGTTAAATTTCTTTTATCATTCGTAAATACTTGTTTATCGCCAATATACATTGGTACATCAACAGTAGTATTGTACATTCTTTTGTATTCTGCTAGTAATTCAGTGCGCTCAGGGCTTCCCGGTGCATATGCTTTTACTGGCTCGTTTACCGCAATGGGTACATTATAAAATCCGTTTGACATTTTTTTTTTTTTTTTAAGAGTTTGCAAAGATAAGGGATAGATGTGAGAAAATAGTAGATAGTAGATAGAAATCAGAATGGTTAATGTAACCATTTACTAATGTAGCAATGTAACAATAATAAAAGGCAGGAAATGGGAGAAGTTTGTTTGAAAGTATTTTGTCAAAAGTTATTGCTAAATAAGGTTTATCCTAAT
>CATMIT010000078.1 GCA_950069165.1 uncultured Flavobacteriales bacterium | reverse complement strand
TTCAGCTAATTGTCAAGATGTAAATTTTCATTACTACATCAGAAAAACAGTTCTAGGGGGCGGTCAGCCCCATGTGATATAATTATAGTAATTTTATGAAACTAAGAATTTATATTACGTTTTTACACAATATACTTATGCGGGTGGCAGGAGATGGGCAGGACAGCCTGGAATCCAAATGGAAGGGCTGTCCTAGCCCTAGTGTTCTGACAATCCGCATATAAGAAATAAACTTTTAATACAATAAATAGTCAAAGCCTATAACCACGTTTGCTAACAACCCTCATACATATGTTTCTAATTTAAAGTTGGTATCGTAAAATAACTTATTCAACTAAAGTAATTTACATGAAATTTTAATCAACTATCAAAAATTCTCTGCTGAGACATACTAATTTTAAATCTTTTTTCTCATATCCAATAAAAGTAATTACAATAGTCTGATCACCATTAGGGATATTTTTAAGAGTTGCTAATCCGTCAACATCTGTACTAACTCCATTATTTGTTCCTTTTAGTTGGAGTGTAGCTCCAATCAAAGCTTCATTAGACTCAAAATCTAATACATTTACCCTAAAATAATTTTGTGCATTTGTAATTGTTGTAAAAGCAACTAATATAAGTGTGATTATTTTATTTTTCATCATATGATTTTTCCCATTATTAATTCATCTTCATAGTTTCCATTAACTAAAAAAGCGCGTCTTTTTACTCCTTCTACTTCAAACCCCAATTTTTCATAGAGGGATATAGCAAATTTATTTTTTTCAGAAACTTCTAATTCCAATCTATTTATTCCATTCTCAATTGCTTGTTTTTCCAAGGTGTTCATTAATTTAGTTCCATTACCTTTACCTGTGTATTCTTTTAGAATTGCTACTGCTAAATACATGCAATGTTTTTTTCTGTTTGCAGTAAAAATATTTCCCCAAACGTAACCTACTAGTTTTTTATTATCCTCTAAGATAAAAGTTAAAATCCCTTTTTTGATCCCATCTTGTATATTTTTTCTTTGCTGTTTAATTGTAGTTTTACGCTCTCCTTTTTCGTAAAGCATAAAGGTAGTTTCAGTATCTGTTATATTTAATAAATTTAAGAAATTCTCAGCATCTTCAATTTGTAATTCTCGAATAATTATCATAATTTAATTTACATATTTCTTCTGTACTGCCCACCAACCTCAAATAGGGCAGTAGTAATTTCACCAAGAGAATAAACTTTTTTTGCTTCTATTAATTTCAAATATCTTTTGATTTTATATGCAAGTCCATTTGAGGAAAAGGAATAGTTATTTTGTTTTCATTAAATTTTTTGTAAATTATTTTCCTTATATCACTTTTCACCTTTTCAATACCGATAATATTTTTACTGTAAAAAAACAGTTGAAAATCCATTGATGAATTGCCAAAATTTACAAAGCGAACTTCTTTAAATTCACATTCTGAAAACTCTAAATGTTCTACAGCACTTTCTTCAAGTGTTTTAATAACCAAATCCACATCACTTCCATAAGCTACTCCAATATCAATATTCCATAGTGTTTTTTGTGTTTGATGACTCCAGTTAATTACTTTGTTAGTAGTGATTAATGAATTTGGAATAATCACAACTATTTGTCTTACATTCATTCCCTTTGATGTTCGTAAACCTATTTCTTGAATAATTACCCTATCTCCATCTATTTCTAAAATATCACCAACTTTCACCGAATGTTCAAAAAGCAATATTATACCTGATAAAATATCATTAAAAGTTTGTTGAAGCCCAAGACCAATCCCAACAAGTAGTGCAGCAGATCCAGCTAATAAAATGGTGACTTGAACTCCTAAAGATTCTAACATAAGGGCAATTGCTATTAACCATATCAAATATTTTATTATTTGAAATAGGGAAAATGCACTTCCTTTATCTAGGTTGTGAAGTTTTGTTTTGTTAAATATAGCTTTACTAATTAACCATAAAATTAGTTTTGTAATCATGAAAATTACAGCTATACTAGATATTTCAAAAATAGACAGTGAATGATTATTGAAATGAAATATTTCAAAATTAAAAAAATTAGTTATTGTGTCCATTGGTTCTTTTTATTAGTTAAATTTACATATTCCTCCTGTACTGCCCACCAACTTCAAATAGTGCTTTGGTAATTTCTCCTAAAGAACATACTTTTGCAGCTTCTATCAATAACTCAAAAATGTTTTGGTTTTGAATAGCAGCTTCTTGTAAATTACTTAAAAGTTTTACCGATTTATCTTTACTTCCCTTATGCAACTGAGCAAGCATAGAAATCTGATATTTCTTTTCTTTTTCTGTTGCACGGATAACTTCCTCAGGAATAATAGTAGGGGAACCTTTTTTATTAAGGAAAGTATTCACCCCAATTATAGGATATTCTCCCGTGTGTTTTAAGGTTTCGTAATACAAACTTTCCTCTTGTATTTTGCTTCTTTGATACATGGTTTCCATTGCTCCAAGTACTCCACCTCTTTCGGTAATGTTATCAAATTCAGTCAGTACCGCTTCTTCTACTAAATCTGTTAGTTCCTCTATAATAAAAGCTCCTTGTATTGGGTTTTCATTTCTTGCAAGCCCTAGTTCTTTATTAATGATTAACTGAATGGCCATTGCTCTTCTTACCGATTCCTCAGTAGGAGTGGTGATGGCTTCATCATAAGCGTTAGTATGTAAGGAATTACAATTGTCGTAAATTGCATAAAGAGCTTGCAAAGTAGTTCGAATATCGTTAAAATCAATTTCTTGTGCGTGCAAAGATCTACCAGAAGTTTGGATGTGGTATTTCAACATTTGAGCTCTTTTGTTGGCACCATATTTATTTTTCATGGCTTTTGCCCAAATTCTTCTGGCAACACGGCCAATTACGGCATATTCTGGGTCCACACCATTACTGAAGAAGAACGAAAGATTTGGTCCAAATTCATTGATGTCCATTCCTCTACTTAGGTAGTATTCTACATAAGTAAATCCGTTAGATAGGGTAAATGCCAATTGGGATATTGGGTTGGCTCCTGCCTCTGCAATATGGTAGCCTGAAATTGAAACAGAGTAGAAATTTCTTACTCCATTGTTAATAAAATATTCTTGAACATCACCCATCATCCTAAGGGCGAATTCAGTAGAGAAAATACAAGTATTTTGTGCTTGATCTTCCTTTAAAATATCTGCCTGAACCGTTCCTCTAACTTTAGTTAAGGTTTCTGTTTTTATCTTTTGATAAATATTATTTTCTAAAACTTCATCCCCTGTAACTCCTAATAAAAAGAGTCCTAATCCATTGTTCCCTTCTGGTAATTTTCCTTGATATTGCGGTATGTTAACTCCCTTGGTTTTGTAGATAGAAACAATCTTCTTTTCTACCTCTTTCTCCAATTTATTATCATGTATATATTTTTCGCATTCTTGGTCGATAGCGACATTCATAAAGTAGGCCAACAACATTGGTGCTGGTCCATTAATGGTCATACTTACAGATGTCATTGGGTTGGCCAATTCAAAACCAGAATAGAGTTTCTTTAAATCGTCCAAACAACAAATGGAAACGCCAGCATTTCCAATTTTCCCATAAATATCAGGTCTTTCTCCTGGGTTGTTTCCGTAAAGAGTTACCGAATCAAATGCAGTGGAAAGTCGTTTGGCAGGCATACCCAAACTTACTAGGTGAAAACGCTTGTTGGTTCTCTCAGGGCCTCCTTCACCTGCAAACATTCTGGTTGGGTCTTCCCCTTCTCTTTTAAAAGGAAATAATCCTGCAGTATAAGGAAATTCACCTGGTACATTTTCCTGTAATTGCCATTTCAAAAGATCTCCCCAAGCTTCATATTTTGGTAAGGATATTTTTGGAATATCAGAATTAGATAATGATTTTGAGTGGGTTTCAATAGAAAGCTCTTTCCCTCTTACTTTATACTTAAAAATTTTCTCTTTGTATTTTTTCTGAACATCTTCCCAATTATCAATCAAGATTTTATTTTTAGGGTCAAGCTCAAGTAGGAGGGATTCGTATTCTTTCTTTATTTGTGATAGAACCTTATCAGAAGCATCACTTAAGATATCTAATGATTTTTGTAAAGCATATAGTTTTTGTGCAATTTCTTTTTGATCATTTACCCATTTATCATAAGCCCTGTTGTTCTCTGAAATCTCAGATAGGTATCGAACTCTTTTAGGAGGAATTATATATATTTTTTCACTCATTTCATCTGTAATTTCAAAAGAAGACTTAAAGTTTCCTAGTCCTTTTTCTGAGAATTTATCCATTATAGCTTTATAAAGCGAGTTGACTCCTGGGTCGTTAAATTGGGAAGCAATCGTTCCATAAACAGGCATGCTATTTACATCTTTATCAAAAAGAGTGTTATTTCTTTGGTATTGTTTTTTTACATCTCTTATGGCATCCAAACCTCCTTTTTTATCAAATTTATTGATGGAGATAAGGTCAGCAAAATCTAACATGTCAATCTTCTCCAATTGAGTAGCAGCTCCATATTCTGGAGTCATTACATAAAGAGAAAGATCTGAATGTTCCAAGATTTCGGTATCAGACTGACCAATACCAGAAGTCTCCAAAATAATCAAATCATAATTGGCAACTTTCAGAATATCTAATGCATCATTCACATGTACTGATAGGGCTAAGTTGGCCTGGCGAGTAGCCAAGGAACGCATGTAAACTTGATCTGATTTTATAGCATTCATTCTGATTCTGTCTCCCAATAATGCACCGCCTGTTTTTCTTTTTGATGGATCAACAGAAACAATTGCGATATTCTTTTTTGGAAAGTCAGCAATAAATCTTCTTACCAATTCATCTACCAAAGAAGATTTTCCAGCTCCTCCTGTCCCTGTAATTCCAAGTACAGGAGTTTCTGATTTTGAGGCTACTTCTTTTACTTCTTTTAAAATGTCACTATGTTTCTCTGGGCAATTCTCTGCTGCTGAAATCATGCGAGCAATAGCATTTACATTTTTGTTTTGTATTTCTGCAATTCCTCCTTCCAGTTTTTCTCCAACAAAGAAATCCGAACGCTTTATAAGGTCGTTTATCATTCCTTGCAATCCCATTTCTCTGCCGTCATCTGGGTGGTAAATTCTGGTGATTCCGTATGCTTCTAATTCCTTTATTTCATCTGGTAAAATAGTTCCTCCACCACCTGCAAATACTTTAATATGGCTTGCCTTTTTTTCTTGTAAAAGGTCATACATATATTTTAGGTATTCGTTATGCCCTCCTTGGTAAGAGGTCATTGCAATTGCATTTGCATCTTCCTCAATAGCACAATTTACTACTTCTTCCACCGAACGGTCATGCCCTAAATGAATCACTTCACATCCTGTTGCTTGTATGATTCTTCTCATAATATTGATGGCTGCATCATGTCCATCAAAAAGGGAAGCGGCTGTTACAATTCGGACTTTATTCTTGGGTGTGTATCTTTCAGCTTGTTTCATTTTATTCTACTTCAATTATGAATTTCAGATGGCAAAGATAGTAAAACCTCTTCTATAATTCTGACAACTGATTTCTGATTACTTTTTACTACTTTTACCCAAACAAAAATCTAAAACAATGCATAAAATTATACCATTTCTAATAGGAGTATTTTTAATTTCTTCTTGCACAGAACAAAAAAATAAAACAATCGCTTTCGCTTCTGATAATCCTGCTGAAAGGGTAGTGTGGGAAAGAATCCGCCTTGCGGATCCCAGCACAGGAGAAATTCCAAGAAATATCAGACAAAAAGAAATGATTTTTGCTAAAACTTTGCCAAAGTCTACAGCCCTTAGCAAAGCAAATTGGGTGCATAGAGGTCCTTACAATGTTGGAGGAAGAACAAGAGCTTTTGCAATGGATGTACTTAATGAAAATACATTGTTTGCAGGAGGTGCTAGTGGAGGTATGTTTCGCTCTACAGATGGCGGCCAATCTTGGGCAATGACTACTGAACCTAATCAACTACATAATGTTACTTGTGTGAGCCAGGATAAAAGAGCAGGAAAAGAAAATACATGGTATTTTGGAAGTGGTGAGCTTAGAGGCAGTTCAGCAAGTGGAGGAGGTGCTTATTATCAAGGAAACGGAATTTATAAATCGACAGATGGCGGCCTGAGTTGGGATTCTTTATCTGTAACAGCTACAAATACACCACAAAGTTTTGATTCTAATTTTGATTTTATTTGGAACATTGAAACGGATCATTCAAACGATAGTTTAGACGTAGTTTATGCTGCAATCTGGCACTGTATCTATAGAAGTGAAGATGGGGGAAATTCTTGGGCTTTTGAGCTTGGGACGGTGGCTTCTTTCGGTGGCGCCTATTATACTAATATTGAGATTACTACAAGTGGGGTAGTATATGCAACACTTAGTTCTGATGGTATAGACAGAGGAATTTGGCGCTCAGTGGATGGACAAAATTGGAACAATATTACGGATTCTCTTTTTCCACCAGTTTATGGAAGAATTGCAATTGGGGTGAATCCAAGCAATGAAGATGAGGTGTACTTTTTGGCTGCTGAAACAGATAATTATGGACAGCATACCAATGTTTTTTTTGGTAGAGAAACTTGGACTTCCCTTTGGAAATATGAAGCAAATACAGGAAATTGGACCGATTTATCGGCTAATATTCCGGCAAATCAAGCTACAAGTTTCGATAATTTTAATGCACAAAGTGGTTATGATTTACTGGTGAAAGTGCATCCGACAAATTCCAATACTGTTTATATTGGAGGAACAAATTTATGGCGTTCTACGGATGGTT
>CATMIT010000077.1 GCA_950069165.1 uncultured Flavobacteriales bacterium | reverse complement strand
CTTTTTACTTTTCAATAGTAATGCTAATTTTCCGGCAAAAGTTGTTTTACCACTTCCTTGCAAACCAGCTATTAAAATTACAGTTGGGGAACCCTTCAAATTGATTTCTGACTGCTCACTTCCCATCAATTCCGCTAGCTCCTCTTGCATTATTTTGGTTAATAGCTGCCCAGGATTAATAGCGGTAAGCACTTTTTGCCCCATTGCTTTTTCCTTAACCTTAGCAGTAAAGGACTTAGCAGTTTTAAAATCAACATCTGCAGAAAGAAGTGCCTTACGGATTTCTTTCATTGTTTGGGCTACATTAATTTCAGAGATACTCCCTTGCCCCTTTAATAATTTAAAAGCCTTATCTAATTTTTCTGATAAATTTTCAAACATATTTATATTTCTTCTTTCAAGTTCTGATTTCTAATAGAGCCCACAAAGATAAGAATTGTTGTTAGTTTATAGCTAGTAGAATTTAAGAATCAGAGCTAATAACTAAGCCGTCAGCAAGTCCGAGAAACAAAGCATTCCCTTTATTTAAAAAGTAAATTGGTTATTGAACAAAATAATTGCTATCTTATTTTAGCACCAACTTTTTCTTTAAAAGACTTTATTAACTTTTCCATTACCTTATCCACATATTTATCGGTGAGGGTTTTATTCTCATCAGCCATGGTGAATGATAAGGCATAAGACTTTTTACCTTCAGGCAATTTATCCCCTTCATAAACATCAAATAAATTAACTGACTTTAAGATTTTATTATCTGCTTGCTTGGCAATTTTACTTAAGTCATCAAATGAAACTGATTTGTTAACCAATAAAGAAAGATCCCTTCTTACTTCAGGGAATTTTGAAACTTCTTGGTATTTAATTTTGGTATATCTTGCTAATTCTAGGATTAAATCTATGTTAAAATCAGCTGCATATACGGCTGATTTTATACCAAATTCTTTACACAACTTAGTATCTAATTTTCCAAAGCAAACCAATCTTTTCTTTTTGGAAGTGTGCATCAATCCCTTAGAAAAGCCATGCGTATTAATTGGCTCAGATTTTATCTTTTTCACGCCTAATCGGTTAAGAATATGCTCTACTTTTTCTTTAATAAAATAGAAATTAACCTTTTCAGCATTTGTATTCCAATTCTCAGTATTTATCCTGCCACTTACCAAGATTTGCAAGTGCTGATTTTCAATATATTCTTTTTCAATTTTATGATAAGTTTTCCCAAATTCAAATAACTTAATATCCGCACTTTTACGATTCTGATTGTAAGCGATATTCTCCAAACCAGCAAAAAGCATACTTTGGCGCATTACACTTACATCCTGACTTAAAGGATTGAGCATATGCACATCTTGTTTTTCATCTAATTCCGGAATTAATGCAGTGTATTCCCCTTTTGTAAGTGAATTATTCATGGCCTCATTAAAGCCAGTATTGGATAATAAATCAGCAATAATATTGCGAATTTCTTCAGGATTTACTTTTTCAGCAGAGAAAATAGAGGTATTTAATTTTGAAGGTATCGCTACTGTATTATATCCATAAATCCTCAAGATTTCCTCAATTACATCTTCTTCTCTTTGCACATCAGCCCTAAATGGAGGAACTAATAAACTTAGTCCGTCTTTTGTTTCTTTTTTAATCTCAATCTCCAAATCAGTAAGGATAGCTTTTACTGCTTTCCTGTCAATTACCTCCCCAATAAGTGCATCCATTTTAGCATAATTCAAAGCAACCTTAAAATGCTCAATTTTACTTGGATAGATATCTGTAATTTCAGATGCGATTTTACCTCCTGCAATTTCAGCAATAAGTAATACTACCCGCTTTAAAGCGTAAACAGTTATATTTGGGTCACAACCTCTTTCAAAACGGAAAGAAGCATCCGTACTCAGGTTATGCCTTTTTGCTGTTTTTCTAATACTTACCGGATTAAAATAAGCGGATTCCAAAAAGATGTCCTTTGTATTCTTAGTAACTCCAGCATGCAAACCACCAAATACCCCCGCAATGCACATTGGTTTTTTCACATTGCATATCATTAAATCAGTAACTGAAAGCTTCCTTTCAATTTCATCCAAAGTGATAAACTTGGTATTGTTTTTTAAAGTAGTAACAACTATTTTATTTCCTTCAATTTTTGCAATATCAAAAGCGTGTAATGGTTGTCCTGTTTCGTGCAATACATAATTAGTAGCATCTACAATATTATTGATGGGTGTTAAACCAATCGCTTTTAATCGCTTTTGCAACCAATCAGGAGAATCAGCAACTGTTACTCCACTAATACTTACTCCTGAATACCTTAGGCATAAATCTGTATTTTTCACTTCAACAGCAATGGTTTTACTGGTATTTGCTATTTTAAAATTCTCTACTGATGGGCGACACATATTTAGTTTTTCTCCTTTATGATTGAGTGCCGTAAGCAAATCACGAGCTACCCCAATATGCCCCATAGCATCCGAACGATTGGGTGTAAGTCCAATTTCAAAAACAATATCTGATTCCAATTTAAAATACTCCCCAGCAGGAGTTCCTACTTTGGCTTTGGCATTCAATACCATAATTCCCTCATGCCCTTTCCCCAAACCCAACTCATCCTCAGCGCAAATCATTCCCATTGAAACTTCTCCTCTTATCTTTCCTTTTTTGATTTTAAAAGATTCGTTACCATCATAAAGCAAAGTACCAATAGTGGCGACTGGGACTTTTTGGCCTACGGCTACATTTGGGGCACCACAAACAATTTGCAAATCGTCATCTGTTCCAACATCAACAGTTGTTAGGCTTAATCTTTCGGCATTAGGATGCTGCACTTTGGTTATCACCTCTCCAATCACAACTCCTTTTAAGCCCCCTTTTATGCTTTCTACCTCCTGAATACCTTCTACTTCTAAACCAGTATCGGTTAAAAGCTGAGCTATCTCATCAGGAGATTGTTCTAAAAATAAATACTGATTAAGCCAATTATATGATATTTTCATCTAACTATTGTAATGTAGACAAAAATAGAAAATTGAATAACAAAAAATTAATTTTGATTAAAACTTTCTTAACTTCTCAGAATTAAACATAAACGGAAGTAAGTCTGTCACTGAATTTGCAATCAGTACTTCATCATTAGGGGAATGTAAAAGCAGTCGTATATCTTGTCCTTGTTTTTGCTGGTATTCTGCCATTACTTGACGGCATGCCCCACATGGGCTAACCACATCATCAATTTCAAAAGTTTTGGACTTTGCAGAAATAGCAATGGTTTTAATAGCGACTTCTGGATATTTTGCGCCAGCATAAAACAGAGCTACTCTTTCGGCACATAGACCGGAAGGATAAGCCGCATTTTCCTGATTACTTCCATTAATAATCTCTCCATTTTCTAGCAAAACACTTGCCCCAACCAAAAAACCAGAATAAGGCGCATAAGCATTGGACAAAGCATGCTGAGTATTTGCAATTAAATCTTGTTCGCTTTGGATTAACTCCTCTAATTTAGCTCTTGTAAATGTTAATTCTATTTTTTCTTCTTTCATGATATTTTAAAAATTATAAGATACTTTTCCATCAAAAATAAATAGTGTTTCAGGGTTATTAGTATTAAATTCTTGCTGAATTCTATATGCTATTTCAGCATCCAAATCTTTTGTAATGGGATGAGAAAGCCTAATTGTATAACGCAATTTTTCTATTAGCATACTTTCAAAAGGCAGGAAATATTCCAAAGCAACTGATGGCTCCAATTTTGTTTTTGGAATATTGTAAGCCAATGCTGATTTATGCCTAAATGTAGCAGCATACCCTTCTATATTTCCTTGTGTTTGCAATCTGGCGCGCGCATCAAACAAAAACCTTTTTTTGTATTTGTCTTTATAATAAATATCAGAATAAAATCTGTTTTTTTGACTTAACTCCAATTGCTTATCCCAATCATTAGAAAAGCGATAACCAATAGCAAAGCTGAAATGTTTATTGTATTTACTTTTGATTTTTAAATCTGTAAAAAACTTAGAATAAAGAGACGAATTTTCTCTGAAACGAGCCCCTTGCTTTATTATCAGATTTGTTTTTTTAATTATCTTTTTTGATGCAGAAACAGAGGTCCATGTTTGAAAATCATTTTCTTGCGAAAGTACCGACATAGGTAATATTAGCAGAAGGAAGGTTTTATTCAATATCGTCCTCATAATAGAAAATTCGAACATTAGCCACATCCCTTAAAAAATCAATTCTTCTTATCTCTACCCTTATAATATCAATTCCTGTTCTTTCTTTTAAGTCTGCAATAAGTTCTTCTCTTCTTTCTGGTTTTATAAGTTCTATTTTTTCGTAAATAATATTTTTTCGTGACTCATGTCGTAATAGCCAAATTTTCTCCATGCCGTATGTAACAAACACAATCAGAAGATTAGCAAATACAAGTTCGGCATAACTAATTTTTTTATTAGCCAATGCATTCACAACCGAAATACCAATTACCAAGAAAAGATAAGTCATTTCCTTGATTGGAATAGGGTCGGTTCGGTAGCGAATAATACCAAAAATAGCAAAAAGCCCCAATGCGAAACCTAATTGCAACTTCACACTATCAAGAAGAATACATAAAAGAAATACCGTTAAACTAATGAGTAAAAAAGTAAATAAATAATCCTTATTCTTTGTTGCGGGATAATAAATATACCTTACAATTAGAATTACAATGCCTAAGTTAAATGACCCTTTTATAAAGAGTTTTAAAAAATCTTCTGAATCCCAAAGTGGTGTGCCTAAAAATTCCATTCCTCCTTCTAATAAGATTAATAATAATTCCATTATGCTTGTTTTAATTTATTTATAAAAAGTAGTTTTTTCTTGAATCGGTTTTGTTTTATGTTTGGCCATAATTCCATGGTTGAGATGCAATACTTGCTTAAACGGATGGGCAAGATACTCATTTCTTTTGCAATTCTTATAAAATCGGAAGAGCGACTCATTCTCTCTTGCTTTACCTCAGCAATTACTATATCATTAAGATTTCCTTCTTTTTCATTATTTTTAAAAGTAAGATTAATATCAATGGTAAGACGTTCTTTTTTCGATTTATGTACCAAAGTTATTCGAGAAAAATTAATCCATTGTTTTGCTGTTACATCAACTGATTTTCCAATTATGTTTTCAATATATACTTTTTGTTCCTTGGAAAGTTCTTTGGAAATAGCATCCACTTTCATTCTTTTTTTAATGGTTTTCCCTTTATTGTTTTTTAGTTTCACTTCTAAAAAAGTAAGTCCGCTATCCACATATTCTCTAAAACGGATTTTATTTCTATTTACCCTGCTATTATGATGATCGATATAAAATTTTCTTGCATTAGTATCGAAATAAAGGGATTTATAATCATGAATGATTTTTCCATTTATTTCCAGCACTCTGTAAAAAGGAGTCATTTTTTCTAAAAGAGAAGGTAACTTTTCAATCTTAAAAACAAACTTAGTATCCATTCTGCTCATTAGTTTTACCCCATCCATTTCTTGTAATGTGATTGTTGTAAAATCAGAAAGTATAGGCAGAAAATTACTCACTTATTGATTTTTTTCAATTATAAAATCATCAACAAGATTTTCTGAATTCTTAGCGCTTATCTTAATGTGCTTAAATATAGGGTATTCGTATTTTATAGAAATTTCTGACGAAATCCATACGGTGCTATCATTATATGTATAAAGAGTATAGTCCCCATTTCTTAAGAATTCAAATCTGTATCTTCCATTATAATCTGTTTCAAATTTATCATCATAGATTGCCAATTCATCATTAGAATAAATAATATAAACATCTTTTCCGGCATCCAATTGATAGTATAATGTATCGATAACTTTATAAGTAGTGTCTATATTACCTAAACTATCTAATTCAGTTATAACACTTTCATAAGTATGAATCTTGTACACCACCCCTTCTATAACTGAAGTGCCTCCCTCTCCCGCTTCTTTTTTGCAAGCAGAAAATCCGATTACAAAAATTAATATTATTGCTATTTTCTTCATCTTTATTGTTTTATGATTTTAACTGTTTTATTATTTGTTTTTACAAAGTACACTCCCGCCTTCCAAGAAGAAATATCAATAGAAATAGTGGTGTTTATATAATCGCTAAACACCTCTTGCCCTATTAAGTTATGAATGCTCAAATCACCATTTGCTCCCAAAATATAAATTCTATTATTGGAAGGGTTAGGATAAACACGCATTTTACTACTAATATTCACATTAGTAATTCCAGAAATATTAAATTGATATCCTGCAACAGGAATATTATTCAACATCCAAACTTCTAATATATTATTAATTAAATCAACATTTTGAATTGATATACAAACATCAGATTCACAATGGGGTAAATCACATTCTGATAAAATGGTATTTTCTCCCCCACAAACACCACAGGCATCATCTTCAAGGGGGGTAGTTGAACAATTCCCATCACAACCTAGACTTTCGTTCAAAAATAGACAATCAGATGAATTTGTTGAAGAATTGGAAGAGTCACATCCAATAAATAACAACATTATTATTGGAAAGAAAATTAATTTTGGATTCATGGTCATAATTATTTACTTAATCAATATCATTTTCTGTTTTACAATAGAATTGGAGCTCTGTAAAATTACAAAATAAATACCAGAAGGATGATTAGTTCCATTCCAAATTACAGAATAATATCCTGGTAAGGTGAATTCATTTTTAAGCACATCCACTTTCTGTCCCTTCAAATTATAAATATTCAATTGAACCACGGTAGGTTCAGAAACTTCAAA
>CATMIT010000076.1 GCA_950069165.1 uncultured Flavobacteriales bacterium | reverse complement strand
TGCTATTTTACATATATTAGCTCTCTTTTATATTAAATATGCGCAACCTACTACTTTTACCTTTAACACTTTTACTATTTTCTTGTACCAAAACTGTAACTGTAAATAAAGCTGTTAAAGATCAGCCTTTAATTAGCTATGTAAATCCATTTATCGGAACTGATGGTCACGGTCATACTTATCCAGGTGCCGTTGCTCCTTTTGGAATGATGCAGTTAAGCCCAGACACACGTCTTGAAGGTTGGGATGGCTGTAGCGGTTACCACTATAGTGACAAACATATTTATGGGTTTTCACACACGCATTTAAGTGGTACTGGCGTGAGTGATTATGCAGATGTTTTATTAATGCCAACCAATACAATTACATTTAATAATGGCGCAGATGGAGAAAAAGGATACCGCTCAACCTTTTCACATGAAGATGAAAATGCATCACCAGGATTTTATGAAGTATTACTTAAAGATACAGACATTAAAGTTTCACTAACGGTTTCGCGTAGAAGCGGAATGCATAAGTATGAATTTCCTTCAGCTGAAAATCAAATTGTTATTTTAGATTTAGAGCACAGAGACAAGCTAAATGATGTAAAGCTTAATATATTATCAGATACAGAAATTTCGGGTTATAGGTTTTCAAAAGCTTGGGCAACAAATCAGAAGTTGTTTTTTAATATCCAATTTTCAAAACCCTTTAAAGTAGAAGATACATTAATGTCTTCAACCTTTAAAACTTCAACCAAAGCAGCATTAAAATTTCATAATCCTAAAAACGAACCTATTTATGTGAAAGTAGGAATAAGTGCTGTTGATGAACAAGGTGCAAAATTGAATCTTGAAAAAGAAATAGGAACAAAGACTTTTAATGAAGTGAAATCTGAAATTGAAAAACTTTGGAAAAAGCAACTAGAGAAAATTACAATTGAAGATCGTGTTGAAGATAAAAAAGTGATTTTCTACACATCATTATACCATAGTATGTTGGCGCCACATTTACATCAAGATGTGGATATGCGTTACAGAGGAATGAATGATAGCATTTATAAAGCTGAAGATTTTGAGCAATATACTGTCTTTTCACTTTGGGATACTTTCAGGGCAACCCATCCACTTTTCACACTTATTGAACAAAAAAGAACGGCTGCATTTATCCGAACATTCTTGCGTCAATTTAAGGAAGGTGGGCAGTTGCCTATTTGGGAATTAGCGGCTAATTATACAGGCTGCATGATTGGTTATCATGCTATTCCAGTTATTGCAGATGCTTATGCAAAAGGAATAAGAGATTTTGATGCCGACTTGGCATTAGAAGCCATGGTACATTCAGCCATGCAAGATGATTTGGGCTTAAAATCCTTTAAAGAAAACGGATTTATTTCTGCTTCTGATGAGCCAGAATCCGTTTCTAAAACTTTGGAATATGCCTATGATGATTGGTGTATTGCATTAATGGCAGAACAATTAGGAGCAAAAAAAACGGCTGCTGAATTTTACCAAAGAGGACAAAATTATAAGAATCTATACGACCCTTCATCCCGGTTTTTCCGAGCAAAAAGAAGTTATGCTTGGTTTTCTCCTTTCAAGGCTGAAGAAGTAAACTTCAATTATACAGAAGCCAATGCTTGGCAGTATTCTCTATTTGCTCCACAAGATATCGGGGGGCATATTGAACTTATGGGAGGTCCTTCAAATTATGAAGCACATTTAGATGAAATGTTTAGCGCTTCAACCGTAACTTCTGGGAGAGAACAAGCCGATATCACAGGCCTAATTGGGCAATATGCGCATGGAAATGAGCCAAGTCATCACATGGCTTATTTGTACAATTATGTAGGGAAACCCTACAAAACACAAGAAAAAGTCCGCCAGATTTTAGAGGAACAATACTCAAACTTACCTGATGGATTATCAGGAAATGAGGATTGTGGGCAGATGTCCGCTTGGTATGTATTGAGTGCAATGGGCTTTTATTCGGTAACTCCAGGACTTGATTATTATACTATCGGAACACCACTTTTTGAAAAAGCAACACTCAATTTAGAAAATGGAAATACATTTGTAATAAATACTAAAAATGTATCTGATAAAAATATATACATACAAGCAGCAACTTTAAATGGGGAAATGTTTAATCAATCCTTTATTGAGCACCAAAGCATTATGGAAGGAGGTAAACTTGTCTTTGAAATGGGAAGTAAGCCTTCTGATTGGGGAAGTGGATCAATACCTCCATCAAAAATTGAAAGAAATAGAATTATTCCTGTTCCTTATTTTGTAGCCGAAAGTCAAACTTTTGCTGAAAAGATGACTATTAAGTTAGGTTCTGCTATTGGAGGAGATATTTATTATGCTATAAATGGAGAACAAGAAATTAAATATGAGAATCCTATTCTTATTGATGAAGATGCAGAAATAAAATGCAGAACCATAAAAGATGATAAGTGGAGTAAAAGCATAAGCGCCAACTATTACAAAATTGACAACAAAAAAAGCATTGTACTACATAGCGACTATGCTAATCAATATGCTGCTGCTGGCGATAAAACCTTAATTGATCACCAAAGAGGAGGAACAAATTACCGAACAGGAAATTGGCAGGGCTATCGAGAAAATTTTGAAGCAGTAATTGATTTAGGAGAAGTGAGAGCAATAAAGAGTATTGGTTTAGGCTGTCTGCAAGATATCCGTTCTTGGATTTTTTATCCTAAACAAGTGGAGTATTTTACTTCAATTAATGGGGAAACCTTTACTTATTTAGGAATAGTGAATACTACTTTCTCTGACACATTGGAAGGTAGTTTTGTTCAGGATTACACTTTACAACTAAAAAATACAAAAGCAAAATACCTAAAAGTAAAGGCTAAAAATTATGGCATTTGCCCTGCTTGGCATTTGGGTGCTGGCGGTAAAACTTGGCTTTTTATAGATGAATTAATAATTGAATAAAATGACGAAAAACAAATACCTTTTCCCTTTTATAGCCCTCACTTCACTCTTCTTTTTGTGGGGCTTTATTACTGTTTTAGTAGATTTTTTAATCCCCAGATTAAAAGAGATTTTTACGCTTACTTATTTTCAGGCTGGGCTAGTACAGTTTGCCTTTTTTATGGCTTACTTTTTACTCTCCATTCCGGCAGGATTTATCCTTTCCAAAATTGGGTATAAAAAAGGAATCATTTTAGGCTTACTTACCATGACTTTGGGGTGCTTCTTATTTTATCCTGCTGCTGAGTTCAGAACATTTTCTATCTTTTTAATGGCCTATTTTATTTTGGCTGGCGGAATGACCATTTTACAAGTGGCCGCCAATCCTTTTGTAGCCGTTTTAGGAAATACTAAGGGAGCATCAAGCCGACTGAATTTAGCGCAAGCATTCAATTCCTTAGGTACAGCAATTGCTCCTGCAATTGGAGCCTCCTTTCTGTTAGGTGATACCATTAAATCATCATCCGAAATTAACCTATTAAGCGAATTAGAAAAAACCGCTTACTATTTAGCAGAAGCAGTGGCAGTACAAACACCATTTGTATTGCTTTCAATGTCCATTCTTTCTTTGGCAGTGCTTTTTGCATTTGTAAAATTACCTACAGTTATCACTTCAATAAGCAATAGTGGTTATCGTGAGGTGCTCAAAAATAAAGTATTAGTAATGGGCGCTTTTGCTATTCTGGTATATGTTGGGGCTGAGGTTGCGATAGGTAGTTATTTGGTGAATTATTTTATCGATATGGATATGCACTCCATCATACAAAGCACGCCTTGGATGAACAATATTGCAAGCAATATTTTAAATACTGATTTGGCAACATTAGACAAAAGAGCCATTGTAGGCGCATTCGTCACTTTTTACTGGAGTGGTGCCATGATTGGAAGATTCATTGGGGCCTACTTAACCAATATTTTTGCACCATCAAAAGTTCTTTCCTTTTTTGCTATTGGAGCCCTTCTACTAATAATCATCTCTATGAATACAATTGGAGTAATTTCCATGTGGAGCATTTTAGCAGTTGGACTTTTCAACTCCATTATGTTCCCAACGATTTTTACTTTGTCCATTAAAGATGTAGGTGACTTAAAACCTCAAGCATCAGGAATATTATGCACCATGATTGTTGGGGGCGCAATCATTCCTCCACTGTATGGTTTTTGTACGGACTTAGCAGGATTTAAAATGGCCTTTTTATTGCTGCTTATTTGTTACGGATACATCTATTATTTTGCAAAATCAACTTCAAAAAATTTAGCATAATATTATCATGAACGAAAAGCAACCCTTTATTCCTTACACTACAACTGAATCTTCCTCAGAAGGTTTGATAAAAAATAGTGAAAAATATTTTCAAGAAATAAGTAAAAGAAGATCGATTCGTGATTTTTCAGATAAGGAAGTCCCAAAAGAAGTAATTGAAAATATTATAAAAACGGCTGGGAGTGCGCCCTCTGGTGCTAATAAACAACCCTGGACTTTTTGTGTAATTAGTAATGCAACACTAAAATCAGAAATCAGAAAATTAGCTGAAAAAGAGGAATACGAAAACTACCATGGTAGGATGTCTGATAGTTGGAAAGAAGATTTAGAACATTTAGGAACCGACCACATAAAAGAGTTTTTGGAAGTTGCCCCTTACCTAATTGTAGTGTTCAAAAAGGTATATGATTTGGATGAAGAAGGAGGAAAATTACAAAACTATTATGTGAACGAATCGGTTGGAATTGCAGTTGGGTTTTTAATTACTGCTATTCATCAAGCGGGTTTAGTTACCCTCACTCACACACCAAGTCCTATGAAATTTTTACAGACAGCTCTCAGAAGACCAAAAAACGAGAAAGCCTTTTTATTACTCCCAGTAGGCTATCCTGCCAAGGATTGTAAGGTTCCTGATTTAAAAAGAAAAAACTTGGACGAAATTAGTTTTTGGTTTTAGGAAACTTATTCAATAACTATTTTCTTTACTGCTATTCCTTTTTCAGTAATTATCTTTATAAAATAAATTCCTTTTGTCTTAATTTGAATAACTGATTCTTCTGTGGTATTAAGGAGTTTTCCGTCCACCGCATACAAATTAATTTGCTGAATTACTACATCACTTTTTACCTTCACTTTTCCTGCTGATGGGTTTGGGAAAATAGTAATATCTAATTGGATTAACTCATCAATCCCTGAAGTACCTAATTCATTAAACCGCTCAGTAAATTCTTGCAAATAAATATTAGCAATAGTAGCATCATGTATCACTAAAGTATTTTCATCCGAATTATTTTCTGCATTACTGCTCCAATTGTGTGAACCCGTTAAAACCGTAGGATTAGAAGCGGTAACATCCGCATCTGCAATGGCGTATTTGTGATGAAATGCATAAGCAATTCCCATATGAGATTTAACATTTACCCCAGCTGCAATCAAGTCTGAAAACTCACTTCCAGTAATATTTTCTTGTTCAATAATTCCCCTTACATTTACACCAAATTCTCCATTTTTTGCAATTACAGCAAGTCCAAGATCATCTCTTGTAAATCCTAAAAGTCCAAATTCAAACGAATAATCCACATTGTCAATAATTTCTAAAATATGTGATGTTGTTTGGTCAGAAGGAGAAAAATACACCTCTACATTTTTCCCATCTACAACAAATTTATGCGGTGTATTGTCCAATTTATTTGCTCCAAAAGTTCCTGCCCACATTTCCTCAAATTCCAAAGTATAAGCCTTTGCAATTGCTTCATCCTGAATAAAAATAAGGTTGTTATAATCGTTAAACAAATTAGTAGGATTAGTCCAATTTGTTGAACCACCCATTACCCAAGAATTATTGGTTGAATTTGCATCTACAATAATGAACTTATTATGCATAATACCGGCAACTGAAGGGTCTCGATACACAATAGGAATATTTGAATTCAGGCTGCTTAACATTGTATTCGTTACATCATCATCCGCAATATAACGTACAGCTACTCCTCTGTTGTAAGCGTCATTTATGGCAGTAGCAATAGTTGCATCTGATGCATTATAAACACAAATATCTAATGTGCTATCTGCTAAATCCATATATGCTTTAATGGTATCATTAAAAGCAGTGGTAATATTTTGAGCATCAACTCCAGTGGAAACAGAAACATCTACTGAATGGTTAAAATAAGGACGAATAACCCCTGTTGAATTGGATGCTGTGGAATAAATTCCAATATTTGAAAAGGCAGTATCTATTCCATTTACTGAATAACATTCCACATAATAAAAAGTAGCAGGCTGTAATCCAGTTAAACTCATAGTATGAGTTAGTGTATTCCCTCCATTATTAACAGCAATTCCTATAGCATTTGTTAATCCATAATTGCAATTGGTTGATGAGGAATCCGAAACTGTCCAAGATAAATCAAAAGAGGTTGTTGTAATATTGGATTGTACCACAGGAGCAGTAAATATCAATGCGCCAGTTTGAATAATATCAGAGGAATCTCTTGGTAAAATCTGATAGCCATCATTTGCTGGAAACGAAAAAGTATATTGTGAAGAAATTCCAATAATGGTTACAGGACCTATAGGAATTAAGGAATTTTCCAAAGGACTTCCGGTACGAATATAAACTTTTCCTGTTTCGCTATTTGCTGTAAAATCATGCGTTCCAGCAGTAAAAAATGAACCTCCACTATTAAAAATTACATTATTAATTTGTACTAATTCTGATTCTGTCAATTCTCCTATTTGTATTGGAGTAACCACTTGTGGAGAAACTGAATTAGCAGTTGAATTTGTTGTTGTAGTATTAACAGGAGTCATTTCCATAAGTCCATTATAGTCAACTAATAT
>CATMIT010000075.1 GCA_950069165.1 uncultured Flavobacteriales bacterium | reverse complement strand
GTTTTGGCACTTGCAGTCGCTACAATAAGTAGTAGCGACAGAAAAATTGTATTTTTAATTGTTTTCATAATTATTTGGTTTTAATTAGTATGATTAGCAATTATCACTGCAAGATTTTGGGTTCAATTGCATTGGTGGGCAAGGGATTGTTCCATAGGAACAAAATACACAACAATCATCATTTATTGGTTTGAGTATTTCCTTACATCCATTACATTGATAAAACCATTGACAAGAATCTGTTGGCATAGTTTCTACCGATTTATGCCCGCATTTTGGGCATGTAATTTCTGAATTTAATTCTGCTTTTTTATTCATCTTTAATTCCAGTTACATTGAACCTTGTTTTTTTACTGATAATTTTAATAAGACCATCTGAATCTGTTACTTCTTTATCATAAATTATAGTTACAGAAGCATCCTTATATGAAGCGTTACAACTGATAACTCCTTCTGTTTTGTTAAGTACACTATTGATTTGACTTTCGCAACCTCCACAAGTCATCCCTTCAATGTTTAATACTACTTTGCTACTATCGGTAATTGCACTGTGCTCTATTGGTGTATTATTATAAAAGTTACCTGAGAAGCTAGGAAAGGATAACATGCTAAGGGCAAAAATTGTTACGATAGTTAAAAAAGATTTAGTTTCCATAAAATTGGTTTTTTGATTTATACAACAGTCTTTTTGTGGTTTTAGTTTTTGATACCAAGCAAAGCCTAATACTAGTATTGTAAATCCTATTAAATAGGGACGAAAAGGTTCCGGCCAACTTAGGTTAGTGGCTGCTCCTGTTCCTCCAGCAATAAGGGCTAAAAGCGGAACAATACAGCAAAGAGAAGAAACAATGGCTGCAACTATGCCTGAACCAATTATTGCTTTTTCTTTCATTATTCCACAAATCTACGATAATTATAATGAACCCTTCTATACCTAGATGCTTTTTCCTTATTTTTGCCAGCATGAAAATAATGGAAGTCCCATATAATCAAATTAATAAATTCTCAAAATTAGTTGTTGATTATGTAAATGAGGATAAAAATATAAAGCCATTTATCAATCATTTTCCTAATCTTGAAAATTTTGAAAAACAAATTTCTGAAAAGCAAAATCATGCTATCAACAGAGCAGTTTTAGTGGAGGTTTTACAACAACAAAACGCCAGTTTTTCTCTATCAAAAAAAACTAAAAACAATATTGATGCTATTCTAAATAAAAATACTTTTACCATAACAACAGGGCATCAATTGTGTCTTTTTACAGGTCCACTTTATTTTATTTATAAGATTATTTCTACTATAGCTTTGAGCCAGCAATTAGAAGAAAAATATCCTAAAAATAATTTTGTTCCTGTATTTTGGATGGCAACTGAAGACCATGATTTTAAGGAAATAAATCATATTAATTTGTTTGGGAAAAAAATAGCTTGGAATAGTAAACAATCTGGGGCCGTTGGTAGCATGAACTTAGAAGGTTTTGATGAAGTTATTAAAACATTAAAATCAGTTTTAGGAGATAGTCAAAATGCACAAAAACTTATTCAACTTTTTGAGAATTCTTATCTGAAACAAAATAAACTGGTAGATGCTACACGCTATTTGGTAAATGAACTTTTTGGAAAACACGGATTAGTAATTTTGGATGGAGATGATAAAAAATTAAAAACGCAATTTATTCCAATAATAAAGAAGGATGTTTTGCAAAAAGGATTTGTGAAAACAATTCAAAATTGTAGTAATGATTTGGCTAAAAATTATAAAGTGCAAGCCCATGTAAGAGATGTAAATTTCTTTAGATTATCAGAGAAAAAAAGAGAATTAATTAAGGGAGGTGTTGCTGAAAATGAGATAGTAAAAAACCCTGAAAAATTTAGTCCAAATGTTTTAATGCGACCACTATATCAAGAAACAATTTTGCCAAATGTTGCATATATAGGTGGTGGTGGTGAAATAGCATATTGGATGCAATTAAAATCCGCATTTGAGCAAGAAAATATTCCTTTTCCTATTTTGCTTTTGCGAAATTCTGCTTTGCTTATCTCTGAAAAACAATGGAGGAAATTCGAGAGTTTTGGTTTTAATATTGAAGACATATTTTTGGAAGAGCCCCAATTACATAAAAAATATGTACAAAATCAATTTTCTGATGGTTTTAGCTTACATAATGAGATAGCAACTTTCAATAAAACATTCAATACTATATCAGAAAAAACAGCAGATAAAGGATTATTATCTACTATAAAAGCAGAGCAACAAAAGCAGTTAAAATCATTACACAAACTAGAGGGGAAATTGCTACAATTGGAAAAGAAAAAGCATGAAAACGCATTGAATCAAATCAGTAAAATTAAGAAGCAACTATTTCCAAACAATGGTTTGCAAGAACGATTTGATAATTTCACTGCTTTTTATTTAAATTATGGGGGTAACTTTATTGAAATACTACAAGAAGAATTAACTCCCCTAGCGCCTAATTTCGTAATTTTATCCCTTCAATCATCATGAATATGCAGCACGAAAAAGTTCTCATTTTAGATTTTGGTTCTCAATACACCCAACTAATTGCGCGTAGGGTAAGGGAGTTAAATATTTTCTGTGAAATATATCCTTATAACAAAATTCCTGTAATAACTGGGGATTGCAAAGCTGTGATTCTTTCTGGTAGCCCATATTCGGTTAGAGAAGAAAATGCACCAATTCCTGACTTATCACAGATAAAAGGAAAAATCCCTTTGCTTGGTATTTGTTATGGAGCACAGCATTTAGCACATCATTTTGGAGGAGAAGTTTTACCTTCTAATACTAGAGAATATGGCAGGGCAAATCTTTCGTTTGTAGATACTGAAAACCAGATGATGAAAGATGTTGCTTTTAATTCACAAGTGTGGATGAGCCATGGGGATACCATTGCAAGTATCCCTCAAAATTATAAAATTATTGCTTCCACTAATGATGTAAAAGTTGCTGCCTATAAAATTGAAGAGGAACAAACTTATGCGCTTCAGTTTCATCCTGAAGTATATCACTCAAAAGATGGGGCAACCATCTTGAAAAACTTTTTAGTAAATATTTGTGGCTGTACGCAAGATTGGACACCCGATTCTTTTGTGGATAGCACGGTAGCTGAACTAAAAGAAAAATTAGGAAATGATAAAGTAGTTTTAGGGCTTTCAGGAGGAGTGGATTCTACTGTTGCTGGCGTGCTTTTGCATAAAGCAATAGGGGAGAATTTGTACTGCATTTTTGTAGATAATGGTCTTTTGCGAAAAGATGAATTTCAAAGTGTTTTGCAGCAATACAAAGGAATGGGTTTGAATGTAAAAGGAGTAGATGCAAAAGATAGATTTTATGAAGTGTTAAAAGGGGTTTCTGATCCTGAGAAAAAGCGTAAAGCCATAGGAAATAAATTCATTGATGTATTTGATGATGAGGCGCATAAAATAAAAGATGTGAAATGGTTGGCACAAGGCACTATTTATCCAGATGTTATTGAATCTATTTCGGCTACAGGAGGACCTTCTGCCACCATCAAATCACACCATAATGTAGGAGGACTTCCTGACTTTATGAAACTGAAAATTGTGGAGCCACTGAATACTTTATTTAAAGATGAGGTGAGAAGAATTGGTCGTTCTTTGGCAATTGATGAAGGTGTTTTAGGGCGACATCCTTTTCCAGGTCCAGGGCTTGCCATTCGAATTTTAGGAGATATTACTGTTGAAAAAGTGAGGATGTTGCAAGAAGCCGATCATATTTTTATTACTTCCTTAAAAGAATCTGACTTATACAACAAGGTATGGCAGGCCGGCACTATGCTATTGTCTGTCCAAACAGTAGGTGTGATGGGGGATGAGAGAACTTATGAAAATGCAGTTGCACTTAGAGCCGTAGAATCCACAGATGGAATGACTGCCGATTGGGTGCATTTGCCCTATGCGTTTTTAGCAAAAGTATCGAATGATATTATTAATAAAGTAAAGGGGATAAATCGTGTGGTTTATGATATTTCCTCCAAACCACCAGCAACTATCGAATGGGAATAAGCAAGAAAATACTATTAATTATTTTTCTTTTTAGTGTTTGTTTTATTTCGGCACAAACAACCACAGACACTTTAATTATAAAAGGTAAAATGTTTGTCCGTCATATTGTTAAGCCTAACGAAACTTATAATAGTATCTCAAAAAAGTACAATGTAAGTACGAAAGAATTAAAATTATACAATAAAAATTCTACAATTTTCTATCATCAATCCCTGCTGATACCCATTAAATCTACTTTGTCAGAACGCTTGCTTTTAAAGAATAAAAGAACAAATAATCTATTTTCTCTCAACTCTAGAAAATGGAAAGAAAGCAGAAAAAAAGATACTTTAAATATTGCTGTTCTCTTGCCTTTTTATACCACTAAAAATGATTCTCTTTTATCTTTCCTTTCTGAATCTCAGCAAACCAAAGAAGATATTTATAAAGGGTCGTACATGGCCTTAAACTTTTTGGAAGGTGTTATAATTGCAACTGATTCCCTAAATAAAACAGGAATGAACATCAATTTGTTTGTGTATGATACCGAGAATGATTCTAACAAGGTGCAACAGATAATTAATGATGGAAAATTAAAAAATATTGATTTGATAATTGGGCCTGTTTATAGAAGAAACCTAAGCAAAGTAACAAAGCTTTATGGAAGAAATCAGGACAAAATAATTGTGTCTCCTCTTTCTAGAAATACTAATGTATTAAAGCACGGTAAGAATGTTTACCAGATTATCCCCCCTTTCAAAGTTCAAATTGATAAGAATTCCAACTATATATCAAAAAAACACAAGAATGAAAAGATTCTGATTCTTGCCAAAAAAGAGGAAGAAAAGTATGCAAAGCAATATAAATCCTTCTTTAGAAAAGAGAAAAGAAAAGTTAAGGTTTGTCTGTTTGATGGGTTGAATACGATAACAAGAGATACGCTTTGTAAGTTTTTGACTAATCATAAATACATTGTGCTTATTCCTTCTACTGACAGATCCTTTGTGACAAAAACATTAACTGCAATGGGTACAATTGATACTAATATGACTGTATTTGGGTTACACAATTGGAGGTCATTCGAAAACTTAGATATAGAAACCTTAATGAAATTGAATGTGCATTTTCCAGATCCTTATTATTTTGATTATCAGCTCCCAGAAAATAAAAGGTTTATTTCTCTTTTCAAAGATAGATTTCATGCACTACCCAATAAATATGCTCAAGTGGCATTTCAGCAGTGTATGTATTTTTGTTTCAACAAAGGCGACTATAAATTCAAAAAATATTATACTAAAGGAGGTTTTATTAATCATCATTTTCCTATTGTAAAATACAAGGACTATACCATTGGAAAAGTAGATTAACAACTCTTTATAAAAGCCATTGTCTTTTTATAGTTTATTTTATAATTTTGTACAAATAAGTTAAGGGGATGCAATTCATTTTTCGAAATATAATTATTTATTGTGCTTTATTCTTTTTTAGCCAAAATGTATTTTCTCAGTGTACTGTTTTGGTTGACACCGCTAATGTAAAGCATATTAATTGTCCTAATGGTGGTGCAACAGGGAATGCAAGTTTAACGCAAGGAACTTATACTAATTATTCGTGACCAACATCTCCAACGGTCAAATTTATGGAAATGGACCTTTTATTACTTCAGTTTCTAATTTGGATGCAGGTACATATGTGGTGATGGGAAGCTCTGCTTATGGCGGTTGTAATACCCCAACTATGACTGATACTTTTTAGCTTTTGGAGCCAAATCCTCTCATCTGTACTTTTTCATTACTTTTACACAAATAAAAATTCAATTATGCGACTAAATCTTTTATGTATCTTTTTATTTTTTCCATTGCTTACTTTTTCACAAAATGGTTGGAATATGAATTTGTTGGGCTCATTTAGTTACCCTACTACAAATTGCAGTGATATTTGGGGCTGGGAAGATAGCATAGGAAACGAGTATGCTTTAGTTGGCCTAAAAAATGGATTTTCTTGTGTGGATGTTTCAAATCCTAGTACTCCGGTTGAAATGTTTTTTATCTCAGATGTAAATTCCACTTGGAGAGATATCAAGACTTGGGGTGATTATTCTTACATTACTACTGAAGCAAATGCAGGTCTATTGATAGTTGATTTAACTGATTTAACAGGAAATACTTTTTGGCATGTTTCTCAATTTACTAATCCAACAACTGGAGCCAGTATTAGCTTCACTTCATCTCATAATATATATATTGATGAGAATGGGATTGCGTATATTTTTGGTGCAAGAAACAATGGAACCCCTGTAGCAAATAGAGGAGTAATTTTTTTAGATGTAAATGCAAATGCAACAGATCCTGTTTATTTAGGAGAATGGGCCGGCGAATATATTCATGATGGCATGGCAAGAGGCGATACTATGTATGCAGGATGTATTTATCAGGGGGCATTATATATTGTGGATGTGAGTGATAAAACAAATCCGCAAACTATTGGGCAACATGCTACGCCAAATAATTTTACACATAATGCTTGGGTTTCTGATGATGGAAATTATGTTTTTACTACTGATGAACAATCAGATGCTTATCTGACAGCTTATGATATTTCGAATATAAATAATATTCAAGAAGTGGATAGAATTCAATCGAATCCTGGTTCAAATTCTATTCCGCATAATACACATGTAGATGGAAATTTCTTGATAACTTCTTATTACAGAGATGGAACTACTGTGCACGATATTACTTATCCCAACCATATGATTCAAGTTGCTTATTATGATTCTTATGCAGGAAGTGGAAA
>CATMIT010000074.1 GCA_950069165.1 uncultured Flavobacteriales bacterium | reverse complement strand
AGATGCTAGGAGCAAAATAAGTGTTTCTGTTTTCATAATAATAAGTTTTAAGATTATACCTACAATTTACAATAATTTTAAAAGAAGAAGATATGCCTATGGTTTAGTTGTTAATTATAATAGGCTTTAGTTTTGTCTTGTTTTAGAAAATTGATTCATAATGATAATTTTACCATTCTCAAATTGGAAGGCTTCCATCCAATTAAAAGTAGTAGCTTCACCCGTTTCAGTTACAATAGTTCCAGAATCCCAAAGTAGTACCCACTCGTCTCCATTATCTCCAGTAACAGCAAAGTTTACAGCAACGTTATAGTCTTGGATTTCTACAGATGAATAGCCCTCAACCATAAATTTCATACAGGATTCTTTCCCTTCAATCACAGAACCATCTTCCAGGTTAAAAACAACGTTATCTGCAAGATAACTTCCCGCCATTTCATAATCTTTTTTAATTATATTTTGATGCATTTCTTGCACTTTTAATACCAATTCTGGATTTCCAATTTTGAAGTTATCCAAATAAGTCGCATCATAAATATAATTCACCTCTGGTTGTGGTTCTTTAGCTTCTTGTTTTTGATTTTGTGCGCAGGACAAAAAAATAAATACTAAGCCTAATAATAGTTTTTTCATTGTTAATTTATTGTTTTTAATTTATTATAAATTCATAAAACAATACAGTAAGTAGTATCCCCTTAGCAAAAGCTATATATGATGTTAGAATAGGGTTGTTAACCATAAAATTGTGACGCCATTTCCAAAAGTTCTTCATAATCTTAGTTTATTGTTAATCTATTGTTTTATTTAATACTATGTCTGAAATTACAAAATTTATTGAATTCACCTTAATTAAAGTCATTCCTGAAATCTCAAAATCATCTCCAGCACTATAAGTTTTTAACCCATTTCCATTTGGAGGCATACTCATTATAGATAATTTGGTTGGCGCATTACACATTAAGCTTCCTTTATTTGAGTAAAAATTAAGAGCTCCATCAACTTTATTATCTAAAGTGAAATAAAAAGTCTTAAACAAAATTTTATCTTTTGACTCAACATTTATTGTTATCATTTCATTTAAAGAGACATCTTTTCCTGATTTTGAGGTTAATTCAGAGTTTTTTGAAGTGACACTAAAGCTAACTATAGTATCTGCAATAGAATCTTGAATTTTATTCTTTTGAGAATCATTTACACAAGAACTAAATAGCAAAGGCAAGCAAAGTAATATAAGTAGTAGTTTTTTCATTCTATTGTTATTCGTTTTTCAACTGTTCCATCATCATAGATGTAAAAGAGAGGTTGGTTTTTAGTGCCTTTTGTTTCTCTTCCTAGGATATCTGTTATTATAACTAACTTTCTATTAATTACATTATCTAAATTGAATAATTCTGTAGATATAGAATTATATATAAGCATACAGGTGTCCCATCCTAGGCCTCCTAAATTATCATACACAAAATAAAGAGTTAGAGGAAAAGATGGAGAAATTGCATTAGAAAGTGTATAAGAGTACCAAGAAGTATCCAATGCAAACGTCATAAACCAATTTACATCACCATTTTGTATAGTATCTCCATTATTATCAATAGTATAAGCGATATGTGGATAATGAGTATCCATAGTATTACCATTATATATCGCGATATCAACAGTTAAATTAGTATTATCAATCACAACATCAGTTATCGTAAGTAAAGTACAATTAATCGTTCCTTGCCCAAACCCAATCAAAGGCAAGCAAAGTAATAGGTGTAGTAGTTTTTTCATTTTTTTGTTTTTCGTCCAATAATAAATCCAATAACCAAAGGAACACTTAAAAGTAAGAGTATTTTAATAACTCCTGATATACCTTCCCATTCTAATGTAATATCCATAATTGTTAATCTATTGTTTAATATATAATAGAAATAATGCTGTTTTATTCAACTCCACAATCTTCAGAGAAGAAGCTTTGAGTGTCTATGTTTGTCCAATTAGCTGTTGACCAAGCAGCATCATCAACATCTATACAGTATAGTAGAGGATTATTTCCACAAAAAAAGTAGGAGACCTTAGTGTTATTACCATTTCTTACATCTAAGGTTGTGAGTTGATTATAATGACACTCCAAATTAGTTAAAGCAGTATTATTACTTACATCAAGTGTTGTGAGTTGATTATTTGGACACCACAAAACAGTTAAAGCAGTATTCTGACTTACATCAAGTGTTGTGAGTTGATTATTATAACAATACAAAGTAGTTAAAGCAGTATTCTGACTTACATCAAGTGTTGTGAGTTGATTATAAAGACACCACAACAAAGTTAAAGCAGTATTATTACCTAAATCCAATGATGTGAGTTGATTACCCCCACAACGCAATACGGTTAAAGCAGTATTATTACTTACATCAAGGGTTGTGAGTTGATTAGAAGTACAAGCCAACGTATCTAAAGCAAGATTATTACTTAAATCAAGTGTGGTGAGTTGATTATTATAGCAATCTAGGTAAGTTAAAGCAGTAAAGTCCTCTATCCCTCTTAAATCATAAATATGTTTCTCACTTATGTATAAATAAGTTACTGTGTCTATACTCGCAGTGGTTACATAATCATCCAACACATTGTCATATCCTTCATCAATAAGATGCTGTTCAAAAGCATCATCAGGCACATAAGTACAATTGGATGTTGTAAAAGTGTGTATCACACAAGTGGAATTTGAATCTGAAGTTAAAACAAATTTTATTTCTGTATTACTATATCCATCCATAACACCAAATATTTGTTTATATTCAATGTTATTATTTGTATATGTATATTTTATAGTATCTCCTATTATTAGCCATTCTCCTAATGTGTCATTTTGAAAATAGGCTATGCAATTAACAGTATAAAAATATAAATATCCATCATTATTTAGTTCAAATATTCTGTCTCCAAAATTCGGAACATATCCAGACCATTTTTTACCTACAATACTATGTTGATTATTTCCATTATTATTAGGCGCTTCCTCCTCTTTCTTACAAGTTGAGAAAAGGAGTGGCAAGCAAAGTAAAATCAATATTCTTTTCATTGTTTTTATTTGATTAGTGAAAAATAAAATATGCAATTATTATTCCCATAACAAGTCCTTTACCCCAAGACAACCACATTAATTGATAATTAGAGAGTTTAGATAACCCGTAAAATTTTATCTTTTTTTCTGTAAACTCTTTATGCCATTTTAAAAAACTCATAATTTTAAGTTTTAAATTCTCACCAAACATACACATAATCAACTTTTTATCAAAATTCCGCACATTTATAAATTCACTCCTTCTCTATTAATTTAATAAATGTTAAATTTGCGACTGAATTTTTAATAAATGATTAGCAAATTTAAAACCATAATAGTAGTAGTTTTCACCTTTCTCCCATCTATAATTATGGCGCAATGCACTATAACCTTAGATGAAGCAACACATGTCAATTGTTATGGCGATAATACTGGGGCTATTAGCGTAAATGTGGCAAGTAGCCCAGCAACTACCCTTTATTTTTGGACAGGCCCTTTGGGCTTTTCTTCTGTTATTAAAGATATTTCTAATCTTT
This sequence comes from uncultured Flavobacteriales bacterium, assembly GCA_950069165.1. Taxonomy (GTDB): domain Bacteria; phylum Bacteroidota; class Bacteroidia; order Flavobacteriales; family BACL11; genus DUAL01. The sequence goes on along the minus strand of CATMIT010000074.1, from coordinate 3,306 downwards.
TGGCAGGCGATTATCAGCTAATTGTAAATGAAACAAGCACTTCTTGCGTGGATACTTTCAACTATACTGTGCAGCAACCTTTGCAAATTACAGTAGAATTTACCCTTTCTGGCCTTTGTGTTTCAGGAGATTCAGCAGATGTGAGCACCTTAGTTTATGGTGGAACACCCCCTTATACTTATTCTTGGAGTACAGGAGTTAGCACCCCTTCTACCACTGGTTTATTGCCAGGAAGTTATTGGCTACACATCACCGATAAAAACGGCTGTGATGGTTGGGGTTTTTTGACTGTAAGCATTCCGCCTCCACTTCAAATTTTTATGAGTATTGCTGATGCCGATTGTAAAGATGACAATACTGGTTCTATTCAAGCTTTTGCAACAGGTGGAATGCCCCCCTATGATTTTTATTGGCCCGATAATATCATTGATTTGGATAAAGCAAATACATCTATTTTGGGCGAATTGTTGGAAGGCACTTATGCAGTAGAAATTATAGATGAAATGGGCTGTATTTTGCAAGATACTGCAACCGTAATTCACAATCCGAAAATATGTTTGGAAGTATATTCTGCTTTTTCGCCAAATGAAGATTCCAATCATGATTTTTGGCAAATAAAAAATATTAAGTTTTATCCTGAGGCATTAGTGGAGGTGTATAACCGTTCTGGTGATAGGGTTTTCAGGCGCAGGGAATATCAGAATACTTTGAAAGATGCCTTTAACGGAAAAGTAGATGGGAAAAGATTGCCTTCCGCTACTTATTATTATATCATTGATTTGGAGAATGGAGATCCTCCTTTTACCGGAACAGTAACCATTGTCAGATAAATGAAAAAACTTTTAGTCATAGCGATTTTTGTAGGATTTTCACAGCTTCTATTTGCACAACAAAGCCCTGTTTATTCCCAGTATTTTGTGAATGAACTGGCTTATAATCCTGCAGTTGCAGGGAGTAAGGCCTACAATCCTTTTGTAATTATCACTCGCCAACAGTGGCTTGGGTTTTCGGGTGCTCCACTTACTGCAAATATCAGCTATCATGGGGCACTTAATAATCGTTCCGGAATGGGAGGAAGTTTGTATCACGACCAAACCGGTCAAGCTGGAAGCAGTGTTTTCGAGTTGGATTATGCTTACCATGTTCCCCTTGACCCAGATAGGCTGAATTTATCTTTTGGTATTGGGGCAAAAGCAATGTATTATGCTTTGGATTTAGAAGCCGGGAATCTTCCTCCCGGAGATGATCCCGCTTTTTCAGGGAATTCTTATAGCCGATTTTTAGCAGACGCTTCTTCTGGCTTGTATTTATACGGAAGGAATTTTTATGTGGGATATTCTGTTTTAAATATGCTACAATCCAATTTTAACAAAGAAGCGGGTGATGGATTTAGTACTAACTATTTGCACAGAAATTATATGGGGATGTTGGGTTATAGATACGAATTCAACAGAGATATTCACTTTGAGCCATCTATACTAATTCGAAAAACAGAAAACACCAAATCGCAATACGATTTTTCGGGCAGGGTATTTTTTAGGGATGCATTCTGGACTGGCATAAGCGCAAGAACAAATGGTTCCCTCTCGGCAGTAATTGGCTTCAGGGCCGGTAAAATGCATATTGCTTATGCCTACGATCATTTCTTCAAAGAAATTAACGCCCACCAAAGTGGAACACACGAGCTTTCCATTTCCTTTAAAGTGCCCTCTATTCTTAGCCAAAGGCATATCAGTTTTTGGACTTATTAAAGGAATATTTTAAATGAAAAAAATTGAACATATTGGCATTGCAGTGGAGGATATGGCAAAAGCAGAAAAAATATTTTCTACTATTTTCGGGAAAAATGCTTATAAATGGGAAGAAGTAATTTCAGAAAGCGTAAAAACTACATTTTTCAAAATAGGGGAGAGTAAAATAGAATTGGTTTCTGCTACCAATACCGAAAGCCCCATTGCAAAATTTTTAGAAAAAAATAGAGAGGGCATGCACCATATTGCCTTTGCTGTGGAGGATATTGAAAAAGAAATGACTCGCCTCAAAAAAGAAGGTATTCGCCTTTTAAATGATAGACCAAAAGTTGGTGCTGACAATCAACTCATTTGTTTTCTGCACCCCAAAGACACCTCTGGTGTGCTTATTGAATTGTGTCAGGAAAAGGCATAAAATAATTTCATCCCCATCTTTTTTCTTGTCATCTTGAATGAAATGAAAGAGCTACAATTTCTTTTCATTATGTTCTTTTACCTTGAAGCAAAAGAACCAAAAATTCAAGACTTAATTCTTTTGAAATACATAAGAAACATAAAATATAGAACAAAATTAAACTCACTTTCGTTCAAACAGAATTTTGTTATTCCCATATTTTAATTTCTTACCAAAAGAATAAGGTCGTTTTTTAAAAAAGGAGAGGGGTATAAATAAAATTCTTCTAAAACAGGCTACAAATTTCTACCCCCTCCACTAAATAATGACAATGGATTCCTAATTTTTTGGCCGCCTCAATATGTTGTGGGGAATCGTCAATAAAGAAAACTTCATTTGGCTTTAATTTATTTTCCTCCAATATAATTTGAAACGCTTCTTTGCCAGGTTTCCTAAATCCTATTTGGTGCGATAAATACATTTTATCAAACAAAGAAGAAAAGGCTTCCCATTGCTGCTCTCCTATCTTTTTTCTAAAAGCTTTGATGTGAATCTCATTGGTGTTGCTTAGCAAAAATATTTTGTAATTGTTTTTCAGCTTTTTTATGCAGTCCAATCTATTTTGAGGTAAATCAAGCAGCATGGCATTCCAAGCATTTTCTACTTCCTTTATGCTCGCATTAGTTGTTTGTTTCTGCAGTTCTTCCAAAAAAGAATTGGCAGAGATTTCCCCTGTTTCAATTTTATCAAAAATGGGGTTTTGCACTTTTTTAGAATAAAATAAATCGGCATTCTCCACTCCCAATTCATTGAAAGTCGTAATGGTAAGCTGGTAGTCAATATTTAGGATTACACCCCCTAAATCAAAAATAATGGCCTTGCTGTTTTTCATTGTGCAAATCTGCTAAATAATAGAACAATTTTAATAGTTTTGCAGTTGCTTTTTAAAAGGGCCCATAGCTCAGCTGGTTAGAGCACTTGACTCATAATCAAGGGGTCGCAGGTTCAAGCCCTGCTGGGCCCACAAAAACCACCCTTTGGTGGTTTTTTTATACGCAATAAATTGTATTTTTGGATGTTTAATTTAAAACCAAAAACTAATGGACAAAAACGATCAGTTATTTATGCAGCTATTGTATATGTTTCACACCTCTGCTATGC
>CATMIT010000073.1 GCA_950069165.1 uncultured Flavobacteriales bacterium | reverse complement strand
TGAGTTCCTTTCAATATGGCGTAAAAAGCGTAATCCCAAACCTTTACCCTCTGCTGCTCCTTCAATTATTCCTGGAATATCCGCCATAATAAAGGACTTGTGCTCTCTGTAAGAAACAATCCCTAAATTGGGAACCAAAGTAGTAAAAGGATAATTAGCAATTTCAGGTTTTGCAGCAGAAACAACCGATAATAAAGTTGATTTCCCCGCATTGGGAAAGCCTACTAATCCAATATCCGCCAGTACTTTCAATTCCAAAATAAACCAACCTTCTATTACATCAATTCCGGGTTGTGCGTATCTTGGTGATTGATTGGTGGGCGATTTGAAATGGGAGTTTCCTCTGCCTCCCATACCGCCTTTCACCATTACAAACTCTTCTCCATGATTTGTAATCTCACAAAGAATTTCTCCCGTTTCAGCATCTTTTGCAATAGTACCCAGTGGCACATCAATAATCTGACTTGCTCCATCTTTTCCGTGTTTGTGATTACCACTACCAACTCCACCATGTTCTGCAAAAATATGTTTTTTGTACCGTAAGTGTAAAAGTGTCCACATTTGCTCATTACCTCTAAGAATTATGTGTCCACCATCACCACCATCACCACCATCTGGACCACCTTTTGCAGTGGTTTTATCCCTTAAAAAGTGAGCAGAACCTTGACCTCCTTTCCCAGAACGGCAAAAGATTTTGACATAATCTACAAAGTTGGAATTTTTAACTTTCATCTGTTTTATAAAGTATCAATTACTTGATTTAATTTGCTAGCAATCTCATCTACTGAACCAACACCTTCAATTTCAGAAAGTTTATTTTGTGCAGAATAGTACTCTTTTAAAGGAGCAGTTTTAGTATTATATTCGTTTATTCTGTTGGCAATAATTGCTTCATTTTTATCGTCCGCACGCCCAGAGTTTTTCCCTCTTTCCAATAATCTTCTGATGAGTTCTGCATCCTCTACTTTTAAAGAAAGCATGGCTGAAATAGCCGTTCCTTTTTCTGCTAATAGATTGTCCAAAGCAGTGGCTTGTGCGGCTGTTCTTGGGATGCCATCAAAAATAAATCCGTTTGCATTTGGGTTATTGTCCAATTTGGAAGAAATCATACCAATTACCACTTCATCAGGAACCAAATCCCCTCTGTCCATCAGTGCTTTCACTTCCAACCCTAAGGCAGTTCCTGCTGTAATTTCTCCTCTTAAAATATCGCCTGTAGATAAGTGCACCAAATTGTATTTGTCAATTAATAAATTAGATTGCGTTCCTTTTCCGGCACCAGGAGGGCCAAATAATACTAAGTTTAACATTGTTTTTCTTCTTTTTTGAGTTTATAAATGTGTGGCAAATTACGACCAATTTCGTCATAATCCAATCCATATCCTACCACAAAATCGTTAGAAATATTTTTCCCAATCAAATCAATAGGAATGTCTTTATCGTAAACTTCATTTTTACAGAGTAATGTTACAATTTTCAAGGATTGTATATTTTTGTTTTTTAACAAATCAGTAATTTTTACCAATGTATTTCCGGTATCAATAATATCTTCCAATACAATAATATTTCTCCCACTTATATCCTCACCAATACCAATGAGTTTGTTTACTTCACCACTACTTTCTAATCCTTGATAGGAGGATAATTTAATGAAAGAAATTTCCGCATTTGCAACTGTGATTTGCCGCATAATATCTGCTGCAAACAAAAAAGCCCCATTCATTACCGCAATAAAAAGCGGTTTTTGAACGCCACTGTTATTTATGGCAGTAGCAAGCGAATGTACAATTGCAGAAATTTCCGTTTCAGGAATGTAAATTTCAAAGGTTTTATCGTGTAGTTTTACCTGTTGCATTAGCGTTTCCAATTTGCTGAATTAAGTTCTACTTCTACTGTTTCATTAGGCCTTATTTTTACCGATTTGTAATCCGTACCATTTTTTCATTGAATTCTCGGTGTACATTATCACAAAAAGGCAATGCTCTGCTCAATCCGCAAGAGCAAATGCTGTATTTTTTTCCTTTATGTAGTTGTATGGTTTTCATTTAATTATTAGACCAAACTTTTCTTAGCGTTAACTGCTCATTAGTTGCGTTTTCTGATTTTATAAACTCTAATAATTGGTAATAATTTCCTGCTGTTAAATTAATGTCCGTTTTTGAAAACTTTTTCTTAATTGTAAAAGTAACTTCCTTTTTGCAATCCTTTAAAATATCGGCCAATTTCCCTTCTACTTTTTTGCCATTTACTTTTGTAATTTCATCCTCAGGCGCTATTCCATTTTTATCTGTTACAGAGTTAGGTTCAACTTTCTTAATAATTATTTTCCCATTTTCTTTTACAGCAACAAAACCAAAATACTGAGCAGATAGATTAGGATTCTTCTTTTCATGTAATTCAATACTGACAACCTCCAAGGCAGTCTTCAAAGTTGGAATGTAATTCTCAGTTCCATAAATATGGTCTTCAAAAATTTTAGCCACTTTCAATCCTCCAAATTTTACACAGATATTACGGAAATCATCTTCAGAATAGCCTTTTCCTTTAAGTGCAAACTCTTCATATAACTCTTTCATAACAGAATGTAAACTTTCTTTTCCTCCTGTATTTCGTATGATTTCCAAATCAATCATAAGCATACACAATGCAGCATCAGGGTAGATGGAAGTTTTACGGTCAGGAGCGCCTAATTTATAACCATCCAACCAATTGTCAAAACCACTATCTGCCACTGAAAGATTAAATCTTCCATAGTTTGTTAAGTGTCTTTCCAAGTTCTGATTTTGGGTTTTTATAAACTCATTCCAGTTAAATACCCCTGAGTTATAGAGCATCATATCTCCCATGTAAGTAGTAACTCCCTCCGCAACAAATCCTGTCCTAAAGTAATTTTCTTTGGTATAATCGTAAGGATACATTTCTACTGGGCGGATGGCTTTTATATTCCAAGTATGATACAATTCATGAGAACTTACTCCTAATAAATCTTCATATCGTTTATCCATTATCTCATTGCCAGGACCTAATAACACAACTGTATTATTAGTATGCTCTACTCCATGATAACTTCTGTAAGGAGTAATCTGGAAAAAGAAATGATATTCATTAGTAGGGCAACCTCCAAAATGGTTGATTTGACTTTTGCTAAAAGCAGAAAAATCCTTTTTTAGTTTTTCCCAATCTGGTTTGCATTCTCCTTGAAACCATAAATGAAATGTAATTCCATCAACATCATAAGTTCCATGTTGCAGAGAATCAGAACAAATGATTGGCGATTCTGCCAAGGCATCATATCCTTTTATGCTTAGTGTATTTTCTTTTTGCTCCATTGAGGAGGCAATTTTGTAAGTTGTAGGAATTTCTAAATTTAGCGTATATTCCTCTTCCTTTTTTCCTGCAATATAGAACATGCAATGTACAGGGTTAAGGTAGAGTTGGTGCTCGTCCAAATAACATGCGCCAGCATCCAATTGATTGGCGTAAAAGTTGTAGACAATTGTAACTTCCATAACCCCTTCAGTAGTAACTTCCCAAAGATCTTTGGTTATTTTCGTGAAAGGAATAGGGTTGTTGTGCTCATCAAAAGCAGACCATTTTTGTATGTTTTGTGCAAAATCAGCCAATTCGTATCGGCCTGGACGCCAAGCGGCCAATTGAAATTGCACGCTTTCTTTTCCATTAGTAGAGGCAGTAAGTTCAAAATCAACATAATGCCTGTGCGGATTATTATATGAAATAGTATAGTTTATCATTTTTTTTATAAAGGTGCAAAGATAGAAGATTAATACAGAAATTTGATGATTTAATAATGTGAGAATTAATGAGTTGAAAATCGAAAAAACTACAAACAAATATCTAAAAACAAAAAACTATATTTGCCGAAAGCGAAAAGAAAAAAGAATGAAGATAAAAGATTTAAAATTTGATTGCAGCCATTTTGAGGGGCATATTCCGTGTAAGCCCAATAAATTGCATGATGTGCAATGTGATGATTGCTCTCATTATGATAAGAATACATCTTCTATTATCGTTTTAGATAATAAGGAATCATTATTGCAAGAGATTTTTAAGATTTGTAATTTTACTAAACAGGAATTAGTAGAAGAGATACCAAAAATACAAACAGAAGTAACCAGAATATTATTTATAAAATTAGGAGCCATTGGTGATGTTATAAGGACAACTCCACTACTTACAAAATATAAAAAAGAATATGGTAATTGTCATTTTAGTTGGATTACACATAGTCCTCAAGTAGTTCCAAAAGATGAGGTAGATGTAATTTATAAATGGGATGCATCTTCTGTTTCTGTTTTAGCAAATCAAGAATTTGATATTGCTGTAAATTTGGATAAAGACAAAGAAGCATGTATGCTACTCTCCCTTATAAATGCTAGGGAAAAATTTGGGTTTCTATGGAAAGATGGTCATGTTAATACTGCAACTGATAAAGCAGAACACAAACTCATTACTGGGCTTTTTGATCATATTTCAAAAAAGAATACGCTTAATTATTTGGAAGAGATTTTTGAAATCTGCCATTTTGAGTTCAATAAGGAAGAGTACATGATTAACTTAAATGAAGAGTTAAGTAATCAGTGGAAAGAAAAATTCAAAACCTTGGCTAATAGTAAAACCATTATTGGGCTAAATACCGGTTGTGGGCTTAGGTGGAAAACACGCCTTTGGCCAAAGGAGTATTGGGTGGAACTGATTAAGGATTTGGAAAAGCAAGGGTATTTCTGTTTGCTAATGGGAGGCCCTGATGAAGATGAAATGAATCGCTATTATCAATTGGAAACAGGTGCAACTTATTTAGGAACTTTTAGCCTAGAAGAGTTTATTTCCATTACGAATAATACGGATATTATTGTAACCCCTGTGAGCATGATGATGCACATTGCCTTGGCACTCAAAAAGCAATTGATGCTGTTTCATAACATCTTTAATGTGCATGAATTTGAACTATACGGAAGAGGAGTGATTATTGAACCTACTAGTGGTTGCGACTGCTATTTTGGGAACTCTTGTAGCCGTGAAAAAAGATGTATGAACGATATCTCAGTGCAAGATGTTTTATCTAATATTGCAGCCTTAAATAAGAACTTAAAAAAATAGTAAAATGAACTATGATGTTATTGTATTAGGAAGTGGTCCTGGAGGTTATGTAACGGCTATCCGTGCGTCACAATTAGGATTGAAAGTAGCAGTTATTGAAAAAGAACATTTAGGTGGGATTTGCTTAAACTGGGGATGTATTCCAACTAAAGCGCTTTTAAAATCGGCACAGGTTTTTGAATACATTAACCATGCTGAAGATTACGGAATATCGGTAAAAGATGTAAATGCTGATTTCCCTTCTATCATTAAAAGAAGTAGAGATGTTGCTGATGGAATGAGTAGTGGAATTGCTTACCTTTTGAAGAAGAATAAAGTAGAAGTGATTAATGGTTTTGGAAAAGTTAAGCCAGGAAATAAAGTTTCAGTTACTGCTGATGGAAAATCGACTGACTATACTGTAAAACATATTATTATAGCAACAGGAGCAAGAAGTAGAGAATTGCCTAATTTACCACAAGATGGTAAAAAAGTAATTGGTTACCGTGAAGCACTTTCTTTGCCAACTGCACCTAAAAAAATGGTGATTGTTGGTTCAGGAGCGATAGGAGTGGAGTTTGCTTATTTCTACAATGCAATGGGTGTTGAGGTTACTGTGGTTGAGTTTTTACCAAACATTGTACCTGTTGAGGATATTGATGTTTCTAAGCAATTACAAAGGTCCTTCAAAAAATCAGGAATTAAAGTAATCACGAACTCATCAGTTGAGAAAGTAGATACTTCAGGAACGGGTTGTAAAGTACTTATAAAAACTAAAAAAGGAGAAGAAACTATTGAGTGTGATGTAGTGCTTTCTGCTGTGGGGATTGCTGCTAATATCGAGAATATCGGATTGGAAGAAGTAGGAATTAAAACAGATAAAGGTAGAATTTTAGTGGATGATTACTACAACACTAATGTAAACGGATACTATGCAATTGGGGATGTATTACCAACTCAAGCATTAGCTCATGTTGCTTCTGCTGAAGGAATTACTTGTATAGAGAAAATTGCAGGTCAGAACCCTGAGCCAATTGATTATGGTAATATTCCTGGATGTACTTATGCTAGCCCAGAGATTGCATCAGTAGGAATGACAGAGGCTGCTGCAAAACAGGCAGGATATGAAATTAAAGTAGGGAAGTTCCCTTTTACAGCATCAGGAAAAGCATCTACAGCAGGACATAAGGATGGTTTTGTAAAAGTTATTTTTGATGCTAAATATGGCGAATGGTTAGGTTGTCATATGATAGGATACAATGTTACGGAATTGATTGCTGAGGCAGTGGTTGCGCGTAAATTAGAAACTACAGGACATGAAGTATTGAAGGCAATTCATCCTCACCCAACAATGAGTGAAGCTGTGATGGAAGCAGTTGCTGATGCTTATGATGAGGTGATACACATATAAGTTGCTAGTTATTAGATGAAAGTCCACCAATTTGGTGGGCTTTTTTTTTGTTTATTATTTTTTTACTAAATTTGGCAAAACAAGAAATTATGGGCTTAGAAAAATTTTGTCAAAGTTGTATGCTTCCTAAGGATCATGAAATGTTTGAAAAAGGAACAGAACAAGATGGGACTGAAAATGGAAGCTATTGTAAACTTTGTTATGTAGAAGGTGAGTTTACTCAGCAAGAGACTATCAAATCAGCAAAAGATATGCAAAGCTTTGTGAAAGGCGTGTTGAAAAAACAAGGTGTAGGAAAAGTCAAAAGATGGTTTTATACTATTGGAATTCCAAGGTTGGAAAGGTGGAATAAGAATTAGGTTTATTGTGAAGAGATTTAGTTTACAAATTCAATATTTCA
>CATMIT010000072.1 GCA_950069165.1 uncultured Flavobacteriales bacterium | reverse complement strand
TGCTCAATTCCCATGGGGCGGTATGTCAACTGATGGGATAGTGATATTATATGGTGAAATGGACGATATTCAGTCCACTACTTTAACACATGAAGTTGGGCATTGGCTTGGTTTGTGTCATACTTGGGATTGTGGTGGTGGAAGTTGTGGAGATGATGGCGTTTTTGATACGCCACCTCAACATACTTCAAACGGCTTTACTACTGATCCTGGAGCAGATCCTGCTACCCCAAATCCTTCCAAGTTTCCTTGGCATGTTGGTTTGCCATCTGGTACTTTTTACGGATGTCAGGCAGATTCTTTAAATTGGGCAGGAGAGATGTTTATGAACTATATGGATTATACAAATGATGATTATTGTACCATGTTTTCCAAAGGACAAGTTGCTATTTTTGATGAAACCTTGGTAGGAGATACTGCCCAGTACGGATTTAGAATGCATATTTGGTCAGATGATAACATTGCAGCTACAGGAACGGCAGATGGTTATTTGGCACCAACTTGCACTAAAAAAGTATTCTTTGATGAAAATCTATCTCATTATTCCCTTTGTCTTGGTTCTCCTAATGTGTTGAAAGGAAATAAACCGATTTTTTCTTCTATTACTAAATGGGAATGGGATTTTGGAGATGGAACAACTAACGGGAGTGGGGATAATACTCCTCAGCATATTTATTCATCAGTTGGAAGTTATGCCGTCTCTTTAACTGTGGAGTATGGGGAAACAACAGAGGCAAGAGCGGCTAATTTATCTGATTTGGATTTGATAAATGCTACTTCTTACGATACCGTAAAATCTACTTTAATTATTCAAGGCACACAAGCAGAACTTAATGCTATGGGTGCATCCAATATAACTTCTCATACAATTGATAGCTTAGGGCTTTATTACAATATGCAAGATTCCACTTTTTACAGAGGAGAAATTGAAGAAACTACCTATATTGCTTACTATACTAATAGCTGTACTTCAACTATCACAAAAAGTAATTTTATTACTGTATTACCAACTACCGCTCCGAATAACGCCTCTTCTTATGCCTATAGTTTTGAGAGCGCTTCTGAGCTTGGAACAGATTGGATAGCAAATACCATTGAGGAAGATGAGAATATATGGGATTTTAGCACGATAACTAATAAAACTTGGGAGCGAATTGATGGTGTTGCTTCTGATGGTAATGCTTCTGTAATGATAGAGGCAAGAGACGGATTAAGTCTTGGCGAATCAGTAATTGTTTCGGCTGCATACGATTTAAGCGGATTCACTAATCCCGTTATTAAATTCTCCTATTCAGGTGCTGGTGTTCATTCCTATCCTGTAAACGAACTTAATGTCTTTTATTCTAATGATTGCGGTTGGAGTTGGAAACCTTTAGGTTCACTCAGCCCGCAAGAAGTAGCAGATGCAGGACTTTATAACTCTTCTTTTAAACCAATATCCTCTGATTGGAACGATACCATTATGTTTGACAGGGTTGGGCCTAATGCTTTGAAGGATGATAATATTCGATTTAAATTTGAATATCTAACAAATGGCTCAAGCAATAATTTTTACTTAGATAATATTCAGATTGGAGAAGAATCGGCATTATTCCAAAATACAAATGAAAATAATGCAAGGTTGGCAATATATCCTAATCCAACTAATGGAGAAGTAACAATTGTTATTGAGCATTTAGCTGACAGGGATGTAGAAGTAAAATTAGTTAATATTTTAGGAGCTGAGGTGATGCACTTATTTGAAGGAAATGTGATTAGTAATTATCAAAGCATTGATGCAGACTTGTCAAATCTTGAAAATGGAATTTATTTTATTAGTGTATATGCTGATGGAAAATCGATTGTAACGGATAAGCTAATTCTTTACAAATAAGATCAAAAATAAAAAAAAGAAAAGGCCCTCAATTAGGGCTTTTTTTATGAGCTAAAATTATTACTTAGTTTTTCCTAAAATATTTTAACATTAGAGATTTTCCATCAAATACCCCATAGGAATTATGATGCATCCAATCGCCAAGATTGATGTATTTGCTGGTTGAATCAATATCAATTTCTAATGGTAAATGTCGGTGGCCAAAAACATAATAGTCTACCGGATTATTTTCTTGTTTTCTTTTACAGTATGAGGCTAGCCATTCATTCTGCTCTCCTAAGAATTCCTGCGGATTTTCAGTATTAGAATTTCTACTTTCTTTGGATAAAAAATGAGCAAAGCCAATACCAAAATTAGGGTGAAGTCGGGCAAAAAGCCACTGACAAAAACTATTGGTAAATATCTTTTTGATGAGTTTGTATCCAAAATCGCCAGGGCCTAATCCATCTCCATGTGCAAGGAAAATTTTCTTCCCATTTTCTTCCAATATAATTTTATCATCAATTATATGTACGCCTACTTCTTTTGGCAAATAATTGAACATCCACATATCATGATTACCCTTAATAATGTGTATTTTTATTCCGCTATCGGTAAGCTCGGCAAGTTTACCCAAAAGACGAACAAATCCTTTTGGAACAACTGTTTTGTATTCAAACCAAAAGTCAAAAATATCACCCAAAAGATAAATGCTTTTAGCATCCTCTTTGATGCTTTCTAGCCAACTTACAATCAGTTTTTCTCGAACTAAACTATCTTTATGCGTTGGAACACCCAAATGAAAATCGGAGGCAAAATATATTTTGTCTTTTATCATTTATCTAATAATTCTCTAAGCATTTGGTTACAAAGTTTTGGATCGGCTTTCCCCTTTGATAGTTTCATTACTTCCCCCATAAAAAGTCCGATAAGTCCTTTTTTCCCCTTTTTGTATTCTTCCACCTTTTCTGGATACTTTGCAATGGCTTGCTGGATAAACTCGCTTAAAGCATCACTGTCACTTTCCTGAATCCAATTGTTTTTTGTGGCTATTTCCTCTGCTGACCAATCACTTTCAAGCATAGCTAGAAAAACTTTGGAAGTAGCTACAGTATTACTCACTTTTCCAGTATCTACCAATGCAATAAGCCCAGCTAGTTGCTCAGGGGAAATGGTAAAATCAGCAATATCAGTTGCCGTTTCGTTGAGGTAAGATTTCACACTTCCATTTACAAAATTAGCTGCTGCTTTATAGTTTTTTGTGTAGCTGCAAAGGGTGTTAAAATAAAGGGCAATTCCTTTTTCTTCTACTAAAATATTTGCATCATATTCCGATAAACCAAAATCTTTTGTAAATTTTTGAAATAACTCTTTAGGAAGCGGGGGAAGAGTTGCTTTTACTTTCTCAATGTAATCTTCAGTTACAATTACCGGCTGCAAATCAGGTTCAGGAAAATACCTATAATCGTTTGCTTCCTCTTTGTGTCGCATGGAAATAGTGCTACTATCAGCTGCATTAAAACTTCTTGTTTCGTGTCGAACTTTTTCCCCATTTTCAATCAGCTCTATTTGCCTTTTTAGTTCAAATTCAATGGCTCGTTTTACATTTCTGGTAGAGTTCATATTTTTTACTTCCACCTTGGTGCCAAACTCTTTCGCCCCCTTTATTCGCACAGAAATATTAGCGTCACACCTTAAACTTCCCTCTTCCATATTTCCATCACAGATTTCTAAATAACGCACCAATTTACGCACCTGATTGATATAATTATAAGCCTCATTGGCAGATCGAATCTCTGGTTCAGAAACAATTTCTACTAAAGGTACGCCAGCTCTGTTCAAATCAATTAAGGTATTGAAAGGATCCAGATCGTGAATGGATTTTCCAGCATCTTCCTCCATGTGAATTCTGGTGATTTGAATTTCTTTGTTGTTGCCATTATCATCTTTTATCTCGATAATTCCTCCATTACAAATTGGGGTTTTATCCTGAGTGATTTGATAGCCCTTTGGTAAATCGGGATAAAAATAATTTTTTCTAGCATATTCATTTCGCTCACGGATTTTAGCACCAACTGCTATACCTAATTTTACGGCATATTCAATTACTTTTTTATTGGCTTTTGGCAAAGTTCCTGGGTGGCCTAAAGTAATTACAGAAGTTTTGGTATTTGGAGTTGCTCCATAAATATTTTCATCAGAAGAATAAGCTTTGGTTTTGGTCAAAAGTTGGGCATGAATTTCTAGTCCTATTACTACTTCATATTTATCGTATATATTCATTTTTTATCTGAAAATCACTTTTCCGTTTTCAATTATTTCTCCTTTCGTTTTAAGAGAGTAAAAATACATGCCACTTGCAAGATTTCCTCTTAAAATAGTTTTACTATTTACTAAGCTTTTTTGCATTACTCTTTTCCCGAAAATATCATAAAGCAGAATAGAAGTAGCTTTATTATTGCTAATAGTAAACTGATTTTGAGCAGGATTTGGGAAAACTAAACCTGCTATTTGTTCTACATTATTTACATTAAGAGGTAGTGCAGAATCAAAAACATAAAGCCCCGTTTGCATATCAGAAATTAGAATACTTGAAGGTAGATTAGGATACACCCCCCAAGCTCCTTTGTAGGAAGAATGGTTATTTGGTAGATATGTATCGTAATATAATACTTGAAAAGGGTTTGTAGGATCAGCAATATTAAAAACCCTCAAGCCATCATGATAATAGGAAACAAATAAAAGAATGTCCTTAATAATTGCATTATGTGCCATGGAGTTAGTATCTACTCCTGAATTAAAAGTAGATAAAACAGTAATATTATTAAAATCACTTACATCTAATAATTTAATGTCAAAGCCATGGTTCTCATCCAACATAGCGTAAACTGTTCCGTCATCATTTAGCCAGCCAGAATGATTGTAGCCCGCATCAGGATAAGTAGTAAGAGAAGCTAATAAAGTTGGTTGCACAGGAAGTGGTGTTCCAAGCATGGAAAAATCCATAATTCTAAGTCCATCATTACCACAATTTAGGTATGCTGTATCGTTCCTAACATAAGCATCATGCACATGCCCCACATCATTGTAGGTATATAAAAGGGTAGGGCTTACAGGGTTTGCTAAGGAGTAAACTTCCATTGCAGAAGAGAAACTAATTGGATTGGTATGCTTTATTGCACATACATACAATTTAGCAGTAGCGGTATCGATAAAAATGTTGTGTGATTTGGTAAAAAGCACATTTGAATCATAAACTACACTTACCGAATTTGGCAAATTATTTATATCTATAATTTGTAAAGTACTCGTATTTCCTTCATCACACACTACATACAAATAGCCATTATAATCGTGATAATCTCTATGTACTACACTACTTCCAGTAAATGCTCCAGCTACAAAATCAACTTGACTAGCCGTAGTAGGATTAGTTACATCAAAAAAATGTGTTCCAGCAGTAGAACCAATTATAGCAATCTCTGCTCCGTTTATTTGTACTCCCCAAATCTCATTGTAGGTATTATCGTACTGCCATGATGGTGTGAGAGAAGTATCCTGCCAATTGTAAAGTAAACCTGCCTGCCAAGAAGGAAAAGGTTGAGCAAAACACAATGTTACAATGAAGAGATTAATAAATGTAAGAATGATTATTTTTTTCATAATTTTAAATAGATGAGATTATTTCTTTTATTATTAGTGTGAGTTTGGGCTCAGCGACTTCTGCCACTGCTTGAACATCCTGATGGGTTACTTTCTTGATTTTTCCCGTAACACCCAAATCGGTAATTACTGAGATAGCAAAGCAAGGAATATTCATATGCCGAGCAACCACCACTTCCGGAACAGTGGACATGCCAACCGTATCGCCACCAATTGCACGCACAAAATTGTATTCGGCAGGCGTTTCTAATGTCGGCCCTGTTACAGCTACATAAACTCCTTTTTGAATTTTAATGTTATTTGCATTTGCAATTTGCTGGGCTGAGGTAATCATTTTCTGACAGTATGGCTCACTCATATCCGGAAATCTAGGTCCTAACTCATTATCGTTATGCCCAATTAATGGGTTCGGAATTAGGTTGATGTGGTCAGTAAGTATCATTAAATCCCCAATTTCAAAATCAGGATTTACCCCTCCACTTGCATTGGAAACAATTAGGTTTTTTATTCCAAGAAACTTCATTACTCTTACTGGAAAAGTAACTTTTTCCATTGGGTATCCTTCATAAAAATGAAACCTTCCTTGCATGGCAACCACCGACTTTCCTCCCAATTTTCCAAAAATTAATCTTCCAGAATGACCTTCAACTGTCGAAATTGGAAAGTTTGGAATATCTTCATAAGAAATGGAATGTTCAATATCAATTTCATCCACCAAACCCCCAAGACCGGTTCCTAAAATGATACCGACTTCTGGCTTAGCATTTATTTTTTCTGTTAAAAAATTAGCTGTTTCTTTTATTTGCCCTAACATAATTTAATATTTGTTTTTCGAAATTTTCTTTTTCCTCAAAACCTACTTCAATAGGAGCATAATATACATTTGCATCTCCAAATTCATTTTCAAACTTCCTTAATTTCACCGCATCTTTTTCGGTGGTCAAGATAAGTTTTTTTTCAGAGTTATCTTTCCTGTAATTATTTAAGATATTCTCCATATCATTTAAGGTGTAATGATGATGGTCTGCATACTTGATATGGGTAACAGTATGCCCACTATTTTTCAACATTTCTAGTAGGGGAGTTGCATTTGCAATGGCTGTAACCAATGTAATACTATATTTTTCATTAGTAGTTAAAATGTTATTGGTCGTTAAACATCTCCAATCCTGATAATGGATGTGGCTGAAATAACATTGTTGCGTAATAAAAACGCCCAATTGCTGAATTATTCCTTTTTTCTCAGTTGGGTTTAGCAGTTTTGGGGCTTTGCTTACTACAATTATATTTGCTCTTTCACTTCCTTTTTTACTCTCGCGCAAAGTCCCCATTGGGAGCAAAAAATCTTTATAATAAGGTAAATTGTAATCTGTAATCAAGAGGTTAAGACCAGCTTTTATCCTTCTGTGCTGGAAGCCATCATCCAAAAGAATTACCTCTATTTCAGGATGATTTTTTATAATATTCTCAATCCCTCTTTTTCTATTTTCATCCACTACCACCATGCAGTTGGGGTGTTTTTGTTTAGGCCAAAGCGGTTCATCTCCTAC
>CATMIT010000071.1 GCA_950069165.1 uncultured Flavobacteriales bacterium | reverse complement strand
CCGTCTGCTTAGAAGGCAGATGCTCTAACTCGCTGAGCTACGCCATCAGCCGTTTTGGGTTCAAAATTAGTATTTTTTAATTCAGATAAAATACATTTATTAAGTAAAAAAACTATTTGTTGAGGCGTGCCATTTTTATGGCAGTAATAGCAGCTTCCACACCTTTATTTCCATGCTTTCCTCCCGATCTATTTTTTGCTTGCTGCATGGTATTATCAGTAAGCACGCCAAAGATAATAGGAATGTCTAATGAAATATTTAAGTCCTTAATGCCTAATGAAACTGCATTACATACAAAATCAAAATGCTTTGTTTTCCCTTGGATAATACTTCCTAAACATATAATGGCATCCACTTTCTTTTTTGCCATTATTTTTGCGCCATACACAAGCTCAAAACTCCCAGGAACCTCCATTAAAATAATATCAGAACTTAACACTCCACATTCTATTAGTGTTTCCTTAGCGCCTTTTAGTAAGTTAGAAGTGATTTCTTTATTCCACTCAGAAACTACTATACCAACACGCATTCCTTTTGCATTAGGAATATCCACCTTATTGAAAAGGGAAAGATTTTTATTTTGAGTTGCCATTTTGGCTTTTATCGATTGCTAGCTCTTGCTATATATTTGTCAATATCCTGTGCAATTTGCGATTTACTATAATCTTCTTTTATCTGATTATACATCTCCAATGCATCTTCATACTCTTCATCCATTTCCAAAACAATAGCTTGTTTCATCAAATATCTCGGAGTAGTGAAATCATTACTGGCATTATCAGCTGCTTTCTCGTAGTATTTTAAAGCGCTACTGTTATCCTCTAATTCCAAATAAGCGTCCCCAATACAGCCAAGAGCTAAAGTTGATAAAATAATATCATCAGAAGAAAAATCACTTAAATATTCAATGGCATCTTCAAATTGTGCTGTATGCAAATAGCACAAGCCAGCATAATAATTTGCCAAATTGCCTGGATTGGTTAAGCTATACTCATCCGCAATATCCAAAAATCCCAAGTACTGTCCATCACCATTTAGTGCTAAATTGAAAGAATCTTTTTCAAAATACATTTCTGCCATATACATATCAGCATGCGCTTCTTTTTCTAGTGGCTCTAAATAAAAATTAGTAAACCCAAGATAAATTGCGATAATCACAATAATCGCACCCACTATTAAAGTCAAACTTTTCTGATTATCTTCAACGTATTGTTCGGTTTTGGATAATGTTTCTTCAATTTGTGCAAATTGCTTATCTGTTTTATCTGTCTGTTTCGCCATATTCTTCTATTTTTGAAGCGCAAAAGTAAGTTTTTTTTAAAAGTATTTCGCATTAAAGTAAAAGGAATAACAAAAGATAGTTATTTTTATAAAAAAAAAGAGACATTGTATCTGAAAAAGTTGTCATTATCAAATTTTAAAAACCATAGCGGAAGTGATTTTCACTTTGGAGAAAAGATAAATTGTTTTGTGGGAGATAATGGTTCCGGTAAAACAAATATTCTAGATGCCATTCATTATCTTTCCCTGAGTAAAAGTTATTTTAATAAGATGGATACGCAGAATATTAAATTTAATGAAGATTTTTTTATCCTTAAAGGGGTGTTTATTAAAGCAAATGAGCAGTCAGAAATACAGTGTAATTTGCAAAAAGGAGAACAAAAAATACTCAAATGCAATGGTAAAAAATACAAACGATTCTCTGATCATATAGGTGGTTTTCCAATAGTGGTTATTTCGCCAACTGACAGCAATATTATCCTTGATGGCTCTGAAATAAGAAGAAGATATATTGATAGCAGTATAGCGCAATACAATCGGAAATACTTAAAAAATCTTATTGATTACAACAAGGCCCTAAAACAAAGAAATGCCCTTTTAAAAAGTTTTACTGAAAAACAATATTTTAACAGTTTAACACTAGAAACTTTCGATAATCAGCTAATAACATTTGGAATGGCTATCTTTAAAGAAAGGGTCAATTTTCTAGATCTATTGATAAGTGTTTTTAAGAAATATTATGCCCTAATTGCTAATGAAAAAGAAGTGGTTAATATAATATATTCTTCTCAGTTAAATGAAAATGATTTTGCACAGTTACTAAAAAGCTCATTAAGTAAAGATAGAATGAGTCAGTACACCAATGTAGGCATACATAAAGATGATATTGTTTTTGAAATGGATAATCATCCTATTAAAAAGATTGGTTCACAAGGACAGCAAAAATCTTTTTTAATTGCACTAAAGCTGGCTCAATTTGATTTTATGGAAAAGCAGCTTGGGTTTAAGCCAATTTTACTTTTAGATGATATATTCGATAAATTGGATGATAAAAGGGTAGAAAAAATTATTTCCTTTGCTCGTGAAGGGTTTTTTGGGCAAGTATTTATTACCGATACCCACCAAGAGAGAACAGAAGAAATATTAAATTCTTCAAAAATTGAATTCAAAATGTTCAAAATTGAAAATGGAGAAGTAGAAAAATGAGAAAATCAAACCAACAAGCTATTGGAAATATAATCAAAAAGCTACTTAAAAATCAGAAATTAGAAAGTAGATTACAAGAATTAGATGTGCTTAACTATTGTGAGGAGGTTTTAGGGAAAAACCTGATGAAATATATTAGCGACTTGTCTTTTAGAAAGGGAAGATTAGTTATAAAAGTGAAGTCAGCTGTTGTGCGTAACGAATTATCTTTTCAGAAAAGCGAAATACTTAAGAAGATAAATGAAAAAATAGAAGAGGGAATAGTTAAAGAAATAATCTTAAAATAGTTCTTCTGCACTAAAATGAAAATCGGATTCGATTTGTGCATTCTCATCAGAATCAGAACCGTGCACTGCATTTTTTGACTTGCTTTCGGCAAATAATTTTCTAATTGTTCCATACTCAGCATCATCAGGATCTGTTGCTCCTATTAAAGCTCTAAAATCAGACACTGCATTTTCTTTTTCTAAAATTGCTGCAACTATTGGTCCTGAACTCATATAATTGACCAATTCACCATAAAACGGTCTTTCTTTATGAACTTCATAAAATAAGCCAGCTCTTTCTTTAGTTAGTTGCACTTTTTTCAGTGCAACAATTCTAAAACCATTTTCTTCAATCATTTTAAGAATTGATCCTGTATTGCCTTGCTTAACTGCTTCTGGCTTTACCATTGTAAATGTTCTGTTTTCCATCTCTATATTTGTTAAATTTATTAAACGGATGCAAAACTATGAAAATATACTATCGTAGGATGTTTTTTATTTTTATTTTTGCGCCCTTATGCAAGAAAAAATCAAATTATTAAAAGCTTTAATTTCTGAAAATAAAAATATTGTAATTACAGTGCATAGAGGACCAGATGGAGATGCTATGGGTTCAGCACTTGGGCTTTATAATGTTCTGGTTCAGTTAGGGCATATTGTAACTGTTATTACTCCTAATGATTATGCCTGCTTTTTGCATTGGATGCCAGGAAATGAAAAAGTAATTGTCTTTACGCAAGAAGAGAAAAGAGCAAGTGAAATTACTGAAAAAGCAGATTTGATTTTCTTGCTTGATTTTGGGCAAATTGCTAGATTAGATACTTATGCAAATGTAGTCCAGAATGCATCTGCAATAAAGGTAATGATTGATCACCATCAAGAGCCAGATGAAAGTGTTTCTGATATTCTTTTTTCAGATGTTTCGGCCTGTTCTACTGCTCAAATTGTTTTTGAGATTATAGAAGAACTAGGATACAAGAATTTAATTAATAAAGATGTAGCGGAATGCCTTTATACAGGAATTATGACCGATACTGGTTCCTTTAAATATTCTTCCACTACTGAAAGAACGCATCATATTATTGCTGAGTTAATAGGAAAAGGAGCAGAGAATTCAAAAATTCACGACTTGGTATATGATAATTTCTCAGAAAACAGAGTGAAACTGTTGGGCTATTGTCTAAACCATAAATTACAAATATTTAAAGAAAATAAAGCGGCAATCATTTCGTTAAATGCTGAAGAATTAAAACGATTTAATTTTAAAACAGGAGATACAGAAGGGATTGTAAATTATGCCCTAACCATTGAAGATGTTATATTTGCCGTTTTTATTGCGGAAAAGAAAGGAGTTGTAAAACTATCCTTACGATCGAAAGGAGGTTTTTGGGTGAACGAAATTGCTAAAAAATATTTCAGTGGAGGAGGACATAAAAATGCTGCTGGAGGTGTTTCGGATGTATCAGTTGAAGAAACAATAGAAAAACTAAAAGATATCTTTAAAGAGTATAAAACACAATTACTAAACACAAAACTATAAACAAAATGAAGAAACTATTAATTCTTGCGCTTTTTGCAGGACTAACACAAACAATTAAATCACAAACACAAGACGGTATGTATGCAAAAATCAAAACAACAAAAGGAGAAATTCTAATACAATTAGAATTCGAAAAAACACCACTAACAGTAGCTAACTTTGTTGGCTTATCTGAAGGGAAAATTAAAAACAATGTAAAAGAAAAAGGTACGCCTTTCTATGATGGCTTAAAATTTCACAGGGTAATTACCGATTTTATGATTCAAGGTGGCTGCCCTGATGGCAATGGGATGGGAGATCCTGGTTATAAATTTCCAGACGAGTTTCATGCAGACTTAAAGCATGATAAAGGTGGTATTTTGTCAATGGCAAATTCAGGCCCTGCTACTAATGGAAGTCAGTTTTTCATTACACACAAAGAGACTCCTTGGCTAGATGGGAAACACACAGTTTTCGGGCATGTTGTAGAAGGAATGGATGTGGTTAATGCAATAGCGCAAGATGATATTTTACAGTCAGTTACTATCATTAAAAAAGGAAGTGCTGCCGAAAACTTTGATGCTGGAAAAACTTTTAATGCTGTATTGGAGGAAATTAAAAAAGAAGAATCAGAAAAAGCAGAGAGATTGGTCAAGGAAATGAGAAAACTAACAGAAGGCGCTACAATAACTGAAAGTGGTTTGGCTTATTTTATGATTACAAAAGGAGATGGAGTACAAGCTAAAACAGGACAAACAGTATCGGTGCATTATAAAGGAACGCTTATTGACGGGACAAAATTTGATTCTTCTTACGATAGAAACGAGCCAATTGAATTTCCATTAGGAAAAGGAAAAGTTATTCGTGGTTGGGATGAAGGAATCGCACTACTTAATGTTGGCGGAAAAGCAAAATTTATAATACCACCGCATTTAGCTTATGGTGAAAGAGGGTCAGGAGTAATCCCTCCAAATGCGACACTTATTTT
Organism: uncultured Flavobacteriales bacterium; assembly: GCA_950069165.1. Lineage (GTDB taxonomy): Bacteria > Bacteroidota > Bacteroidia > Flavobacteriales > BACL11 > DUAL01. Next base: position 2,211 of record CATMIT010000071.1, on the reverse strand, counting down.
TGAAGTAGAATTAGTAGGTATTAAATAAATTTAACGCTCTAATATATAATGAAAGCCACTTGAAAGAGTGGCTTTTTTATTTTGCAAGAAGTAAGAAAATCGTAGGTTTTTTATGAATATCCAATTTTGTATTTTTCCACTCTTCAATGGTTTTGGTTTTTATATTTTCTGATGAAAGAGTGATATTAGTTGCAATACAAAGCCGTGCCTTATTACTGCTATTTTTGATAATGGCATCAAGTAGTTGGTGATTTCTATAAGGGGTTTCCATAAATATTTGGCTTTGATTCTCTTTTCTGGAATTACTTTCCATTTGCTTTATTTTTCTTTCTCTTTCTTTTTTATCGATTGGTAAATAACCATGAAAAACAAAGTTTTGTCCGTTTAAACCAGATGCCATAAGTGCTAAAAAAATAGAACTAGGGCCAACAAGTGGAATTACTTGAATCTGAAAATCGTGCGCATAAGCAACAATTTTTGAGCCCGGATCTGCAACGCACGGCAATCCTGCTTCTGAAATAATACCAACATCCTCACCATTTAAAATATGCGGAAGAAAATCTTCTTCCAGATTTAATCTATCATGCTTACCAAAAGCATAAAAAGTACAATTATCAATATTTTTTTTCTTATCTACTTTTCTAATAAATCGCCTTGCCGAACGAATATTCTCTACAATAAAGATATTTATTTCTTTAATATGATTGGTTATTGAGTGCGGAAGGGAGGCGTTTGCATCACTATCGCCAAGCAAAGATGGGATAAGATATAGTTTACCTTTTTTCAAGATTTTGAGTGATTATATTGCATGCTTGATCTAACATATCATACACATTCTGAAAACCATTTTCGCCACCATAATAAGGATCAGGAACAGACTGAAAAGATTTAGGATTGCTTTCATTTAAAATTACATCCACCTTATTTCTATCCCTTTCATCTCTTGCTAAAGAAATGATATTGGCGTAATTACTGCTATCCATGGCATAGATTTTATCAAATTCATCATAGTCGTTAACAGAAAATTGCCTTGCTCTTTGAGAAGTTAAATCAATACCATATTTATTTGCAATTTCTATTTGTTTTATAAATTGTTCTCTTTTAGAGTTATCAGAAGCACCCGATCCACCAAGAATAAATGGAACTGGCACATCGACATCTTTTGGGACATTATTTTTAATATATACATAAAATTCATGCCATGTCATGGGATATACAATATTTTCTTCCTTAATATAATTAATTAAGTCGACAAATTTTGAGTCAGAATTTGAGTCAGAATTCGTCTCAATTCTTTCTATTAGAGATTTAATTTCCTCTCTAAAATTCTCTTTGGTTAGTCCTTGATAAGAGTAGTGAGTTACTTGAAAAATATTAAACTCATTATTTAGATTTCTGGTAAGAATACGATATACCTCTCCCCCAAATGCAATAATGGTTGGGTTTTCCGTTCCTAAATCTTTTAGTTCCTTACGAAAAGTTTCTATATTTTTTTCTTCAACATCTGGGTTCGCATTTAAATAATTTACAACTGTTTGTCCATGCAGTTCTACATGATCCTTTATTATGTCAGTCATGTAACCACCCCAAAGTTCTGTATCTTTTAGTGCAAATCTAGTCTTATAGTCTTGTGCATGAGGACTAGTAGGATGAAAGTTTGAAAAAGGGGGGGAATCATTTATATTTCTTGATGTATTTAATCCCACAAAAACCACATCTGGTTTCAATTGTGATAGGAGATTGGGATTTTGTTGGGGGTCTAATACATTTAAGTCTCCCATATTAGACTTAGGAGTTGCACCTACTTCCTTCCAAATTGCCCAACTGGCACAATGTCCATATTTTTCCTTAATAAAATTAAATTTTTCTAAATCCATATACATCCTCTTTAATTATCAAATTCAACAGAAACCTCACCATCCATAACATTCGTGGAAATAAAACTTGGTTGAGAAATTGACTGTTTATTTTGGACAATCCATCTACCTTCCAGTAGTCCAGATTTAGTCTCATATACCTTCTTCAAAAGTCCCTGTTCATCCTCAAATACTTCTTCTTTTGGAGGACTCTCAGATTCCCCTCTACCGTTGATTTCTCCATCAGAGGTTCTGAGTATAAAGACCTTCTTAACTTGTCCGTATTGAAGTCTGATGGTTCGTGAAGACCTTCTATAGGGTGATGTGAAGTAGAGTTCTCTCATCCAACAATCTT
>CATMIT010000070.1 GCA_950069165.1 uncultured Flavobacteriales bacterium | reverse complement strand
CCATAAATAAAACCACTACATTGATTACGAACATCAAGTGCAGGGCAGGTATGAATATCTAACATTTCCTGTATTTGCACACCGCACCCAGGGAAATAATAATCTGGGCTTAAAGTCGCAAAGATGATCAAATCTATATCGTCTTTCCTAATATTTGCTCTTTCTAAGGCAATTTTGGAAGCTTTTGCTCCCATTCCTGCCGTAGTATTTCCATCGCCTTTTTTAATATGCCTTCTTTCTTTAATTCCTGTTCTTGTGACTATCCATTCATCTGTTGTATTAACAAGTTTTTCAAGCTCTTTGTTAGTAAGAACATAATCAGGAACATATCCAAAAACCCCAGATATACTTGATTTTATTTTTTTTATAACCATGAATGCTTATTGTTAATCTGACACTTCTTTTTCTAGTACAACTTTTCCTTTATAATAAAGTTTTCCTTCATACCAGAATGCTCTGTGGGGGAGATGTGATTCACCTGTTGTTGGACATATTACAAAGCTTTTTGGTGTAGCTTTATAATGTGTTCTTCTTTTATCTCTTCTTGTTTTAGATATTTTTCTTTTAGGATGTGCCATTATTTTATTTTTTAAGTTTTTTTAATAATTTTAGTCTTGGATCGCTTCTTTGTTCATCTTTAGTAGTTGAGTATACGAAATTATCAATATTATCTTCATTTTTTAAGGAAGGATGCAATCTTTTTATAGGAATTTTTAATATAAAAAATTCATAAATGAACTTTCCTACATTTAAAATTGATTTATTATGGTTTATTGTTTGCATTTCATCTGATAATTCTTCATCATGATCACTGAATTTAAATAAAAGTTTATTTTCAGTTTTTATTAAATAATCAAATTCTTTTAGGCTTCTATCACAAATAAGTTTTGTTTTACCTTCTATCTGAAAAAGTAGATTTAACATTAGATCATCTTTTATAAATTCTATTCTACATGTTCCAGAATTTTCTTTACTATCTAAATTTTTTGAAAAAAAATCAAAAAGACTTTGGTCAAAATCAAAAATAAATTCGTGTTTATTATTTGATAAACTTTGAATTTTTATATCAAATTGTTTTAATATCTTTTTTGACATAGATTTAAATTAAAATGCAAAAATATTATAATATTTTAATAAAAAAATTATGAATTAAAATTTCTATTATTTAATATATTAATATTTAGTTTTATTGCATTTGTAAGTGATAATTCACTTGCTTTTCCTTTTCCAGCAATATCATGTGCAGTTCCATGATCAGGTGATGTTCTCACAATTGGCAGTCCTCCGGTATAATTAACGCCCTCATCAAAAAATAATGATTTAAAACCTATAAGACCTTGATCATGGTAACAAGATATTACACCATCGTATTTTAAATAATTTTTCATACCAAAAAATGAATCAGCTGAAAAAGGACCTTCTATTTCATTTTTTTCTTTGTTTAACTTATCAATTATTGGATTAATAATTTCAATTTCTTCTTTTCCTAATAAGCCTAATTCACCAGCGTGAGGATTGATTCCAAGGATAGCAATTTTAGGTTTTTTTATGTTAAAATCATATTTTAATGAATTTATAAAAATTAAAATTTTGTTATAAAATTTTTCTTTATTAATAGACTTAATCACTAATTTCAATGCTACATGCCCACTTATAAAACCTATTTTTAGTTTACTAGAAACCATTATCATTATGTTTTCTTTTTGGTTAGTTTTTTCTAATAAATATTCTGTATGACCTGGAAAATTAAATTTTTTAGATTGTATGTTTATTTTACTGAATGGTAATGTAACTATCCCATTAATTTTATTGGCTCAGTTGCTTACTTTTTGCAGGAAGAATTAAATGTGATGGCCAAAGAATACGGCTGTAAAATTGGTCAGATTATCCAAAATCCAATTGAGAATTTAGTGAAATCTCACCAAGTAGAAACGGCTTAATTACTGCATAAAAAGTTTCTTCTCCACCGTTCCATCATCAAAGATATAAAGGAGTGGAATATTAGGTTTTGGCATGATACTTCTCCCAAAAATATCAACTACTTTTATCAATCTTTTTGTAGAATATTTATCCTGAATTCCAGATACACTACAATTTGTACTAAAAGAAGTCCATGTATCTTTGGCCCAATTATAATCAGCCCAAACCACATCATCTACATCAATGCAGTTAAGTGATGGATTATTTATAGACATAAAATACCAAAGCCCTTGATTGTTTCCATTTCTCAGATCTAATGATGTTAATTGATTATTGCCACAAGAAACTTCAAATAGTTGTGTATTATTGGATAAATCTAAAAATGTAATTTGATTAGAATAACAAAATAATTCCCTAAGAGCAGAAAAATCTTCAATCCCTGTTAAATCAGCAATTGAACTAGATGTAATATTTAAATAAGTAATAGTATCAATTCCAGCAGTTTCTACATAATCATCAAATACCCAATCCAGACCAAGGTTCATTAATTCTTGCTCAAAATTATCATCAGGAACATAAGTTTGTTGTGCATTACCAATAAAAGGCAGGTAAAGAAAAAGTGTAAATAAATATTTTTTCATAGCACAAATATAGTTATTTTTCAAAAAACCCATAAATAGTAGACCCACTACCACTCATAGCGGCATAAATAGCACCCTCCTTATAAAGTTGTTCTTTTATGCTTTGGAGTTTCGGATGTTTAATAAAGATGCTTTTTTCAAAATCATTTTTAATCTTTCCTTTCCACTTTTCTATAGGGAGTTTTATTAGTTCTCTTAAAGGGTTTTCTGGTATTTTTGGGCTAACTCCTGTATAAGCTTCTGCTGTTGAAATATGAATCCCAGGCATTACCAAGCGTATTTCAAAGACACTTAAATCCAAATCTATAGGGCTTAGTTTTTCTCCAATCCCTTCTACCAATGCTGGTCTATCATCAATAAAAAAGGGGCAATCAGCACCTAATTGTAAAGCATATTTTTTAAGTTGGGTTTTGTTTAGCTCTAATTCAAAAAGCTGATTTAAACCCATCAATGTTAGTGCAGCATCAGCCGAACCGCCACCCAAACCAGCCCCAATGGGAATGTGTTTGTGCAACTGAATTGCTACATTCGAAATAGAAAAATCTTTTTTTAATAAATGGAATGCTTTTTCACACAAATTCTCCCCTTTTGGAATATCAATCCCCTTTTTCACAAAGGAAAAATGTTGTTGCTCTGTTATTTCCAAAACATCATAGCACTGCTTTACAGGATAAAAAACAGAAGAAATCCCATGATAACCATCTTCTCTTTTACCAAGAATATTCAGCCCTATATTTATTTTTGCATGTGGAAAAAGTATCATCTAAAATTAGTTTTCAACAACAAAGGTAATCACATCCTTTTTTTTGGCGTAAGAAATATCATTTTATTTAACTTTGTTCCCCTTATTAATTTTTAACTATGGAATATTTAGAGTTTGAGAAACCTTTAGAAGAGCTTGTTCTGCAAATGGAGAAAGCACAAGAATTAAGCAAAGAAAGTGAGGTGGATGTAAGTGCTACCATCAGGGGTTTGGAGAAGAAATTAGAAAAATGCCGTAAGGATATTTACAGAAATTTGAGTCCTTGGCAAAAGGTGCAGCTCTCGCGCCATCCAAATCGTCCTTATACTTTGGATTATATTCAGGCAATTACAAAAGGAGATTTTGTAGAGTTGCATGGCGATAGAGGAGTAAAAGATGACAAGGCAATGATTGGCGGTTGGGGAACTATTGATGGAAAATCGGTCATGCTTATCGGCCAACAAAAGGGGCGAAACACTAAACAAAGACAGTATAGAAATTTTGGTATGTCCAACCCAGAAGGATACCGAAAAGCACTCCGATTGATGCGAATGGCTGAAAAATTTGGCAAGCCAATAATTTGCTTAATTGATACCCCAGGAGCATTCCCAGGATTAGAGGCAGAGGAAAGAGGACAAGGAGAAGCCATTGCCAGAAACATCATTGAAATGCTACAAATTAAGGTGCCTATTATTTGCATTATAATTGGGGAAGGCGCTTCTGGTGGGGCATTGGGCATTGGGGTTGGCGATAAAGTATTGATGCTCGAAAATACATGGTATTCGGTTATTTCTCCTGAAAATTGTTCTACCATTTTGTGGCGTAGTTGGGATTACAAAGAGCAAGCAGCTGATGCACTAAAACTTACAGGAGAGGATATGCTAAAAAATAAATTGGTGGATGGAATAATAAAAGAACCAATTGGTGGAGCACATGCATTCCCTGAAAAAATGTATAGAATCTTGAAAAAAGAAATTATAAGTCAGATTGACGATTTAGCAGACTTAGATGCTGAGAAATTAGTAGAAAACAGAATGAATAAATTCTCAAAAATGGGAGTGATAAAAAATTAAGAAATGGCAAAACAGACTACAAGAAAATTAAAAAGTGTAAATGGTAAAATTGATGGAAAACTTCCGCCTCAGGCTATTGAATTAGAAGAAGCAGTTTTAGGCGCATTGATGCTAGACAATGAAGCGCTTTCAGATACCATTGATATTTTAAAGCCCGAATATTTTTACAGAATGGAACATCAAAAAATATTTGATGCCATCATTGTTTTATTTAACGAAAGTAAGCCAGTCGATATTCTTACCGTTATTGAACAGCTGAAAAAAATGGGGGCATTAGAAAATATTGGTGGTGCTTTTTACATTACTGGACTTACTAATAGTGTGGCTTCCTCAGCCAATACCGAATACCATGCACGAATAATTGTAGAAAAATTTATTCAACGCTCACTCATTCAAATTTCTAGCAATATCATAAAAGATTCCTTTGATGAAACCATTGATGTATTTGATTTGTTGAGTAAAGCCGAGCAAGATTTATTTAGCGTAACGGAAGGAAGTTTGAGAAAAAGTTACGATAAAATGAGTGTACTGATTACTAATGCCATACAAAGTATTGAGGAATTAAAAAACAAAAAAGATGGGCTAAGTGGTGTCCCTTCTGGTTTTTCAAAATTGGATCGCGTAACCTCAGGTTGGCAAAAATCCGATTTAATTATTATAGCAGGCAGACCAGGTATGGGGAAAACAGCTTTGGTACTTACCATGGCTCGAAACATTGCCATTAATCATAAAATTCCGATTGGGATTTTCTCTTTGGAAATGTCTTCCGACCAATTGGTAAACCGACTAATTTCAAGCGAATCTGAAATACCATCAGGCAAACTAAGAAAAGGAAATTTAGAGGAATATGAGTTTGTGCAATTGCATGAAAAAATTAGAGATTTAGCAGAAGCGCCCATCTATATTGACGATACGCCAGGACTTTCTGTTTTTGAACTCAGGGCAAAAGCCAGAAGGTTGGTAAAAAATCATGGCGTTCAAATTATTATTGTCGATTATTTACAACTAATGACTGCCGGAGGAAACAAAAGCGGAAACAGAGAACAAGAAATCAGCACAATATCCCGCTCCTTAAAAGGAATAGCCAAAGAATTAAAGATTCCTGTCATTGCACTTTCGCAAGTAAATAGGGGTGTAGAATCCAGAACTTCAACCAGCAAACGGCCAATACTTGCCGATTTGCGTGAATCAGGAGCAATTGAGCAAGATGCTGATATTGTTACTTTCATTTATCGTCCTGAATATTATAAAATTTATGAATGGGAAAACTCAGATGATTCAAGAGGACAGGCAGAAATAATTATTGCAAAGCACCGAAATGGCCCATTAGAAAATATTCGACTTAAATTTATAAGTACCCTAGCAAAATTCTCTGACCTTGATTATTTTGATGGTGTGAATGAGGATGGTAGTCTTGGGGATGAACCATCATTTATTTCGCATTCATCAAGTATGAATGATGATGAATAAGAAAAATTTCTTACTGATAATTCTCATTTTCTTTTGCTCTAAATTGTGGGCAGTATATCTGCTTATCCCAATGGATGAGGGACAAAAAAACCACCTAAAAGCATACGGAATTGCATATTATACTTTGCAAAATGACATTAAAGTAGATTGGCTTCTAAATTACAGAGGGGGAAGTTTTTTAATAAAAGATTATTGTGCTGAAATTCAGAAGGAATGTAGTATAAGAGGAGTTAGTTATGAAATTATTGCAGATGTACAATCTACACAAATTTTGACTTCTATTGCCAGTCCAGAAGTAAATCAAGATGTTGTGCGATTGGAAAAAGCACCAAAAGTGGCTATTTATTCTCCAAAAAACAAACAACCTTGGGATGATGCTGTTACGCTCGCGCTAAAATATGCTGAGATTCCATATGAGGTAGTGTATGATGAGGAAGTGCTTTCGGGCTTATTACCGCTTTTCGATTGGCTTCATCTTCATCATGAGGATTTCACTGGGCAATACGGAAAATTCTATGTTTCTTTCAAAAATGCAACTTGGTATAAAGAACAAAAAAGGTTGTATGAACAATCGGCAAAAAATGCAGGATTTTCAAAAGTTTCTCAGCATAAATTGGCAGTGGCTAAAAAAATAAAAGAGTTTACTGCTGGTGGTGGATTTTTGTTTGCCATGTGTTCCGCTACCGATTCTTACGACATTGCCTTAGCTGCTGAAGGAGTGGATATTTGCGCACATATGTTTGATGGTGATGCTCCTGACCCCAACGCACAAGAAAAATTAAACTTTGAAAAAACTTTTGCTTTTAAAGATTTTATTTTGGTTAAAAACCCTAACCAGTATGAATTTTCCTCTATTGACGCAACCCAAACTAGAAGGATAAAAAGAGAAATTGATTTTTTTACACTCTTTGATTTTTCAGCAAAATGGGATCCTGTTCCTACCATGCTCTGCCAAAACCATATGCAGGTAATTGCAGGATTTATGGGGCAAACCACTTCTTTCAAAAAACAGTACATAAAATCGAATGTATTAATTATGGGAGAAACAAACGCCACAAATGAAGCGCGCTATATTCACGGAAAATTTGGCAATGGTACTTGGACTTTTTACGGAGGACACGACCCTGAGGATTATCAGCATAAAGTAGGAGATCCTCCAACCGATTTGAACTTACATCCAAACTCGCCAGGATACCGTTTAATCTTGAATAATATTCTATTCCCTGCTGCTAAAAAGAAAAAGCAAAAGACATAGAATTTATTAAATCCAAAACAAAAAAAGTCCTGTTTTTTTCAAAACAGGACTTTTTTTAAAAGGCGGCAACGACCTACTCTCCCAGATATCACTCTAGTACCATCGGCGCAACTGGGCTTAACTTCTCTGTTCGAAATGGGAAGAGGTGGACACCAGTGCTATAGTCACCATAAAATTTAAATAGGTTAAAAATGACATATATAGTAATGAATATATATAATTAAATCTAAAGTCTATGGGTAATTAGTATCACTCAGCTTTGACATCTCTGTCTTTACACTTGTGACCTATCAACGTCATCGTCTATAACGACCCTTAAAAGAAATCTAATCTTGAGATGAGTTTCGTGCTTAGATGCTTTCAGCGCTTATCTCATCCGAACGTAGCTACCCTGCAATGCAGCTGGCGCCACAACAGGTACACTAGAGGTTCGTCCATTCCGGTCCTCTCGTACTAGGAACAGGTTCTCTCAAATTTCTAACGCCCACAACAGATAGGGACCGAACTGTCTCGCGACGTTCTGAACCCAGCTCGCGTGCCACTTTAATGGGCGAACAGCCCAACCCTTGGGACCTTCTCCAGCCCCAGGA
>CATMIT010000069.1 GCA_950069165.1 uncultured Flavobacteriales bacterium | reverse complement strand
TAAAAAGAAACAGGGAAGTCGTTGGTTAACTTTAGATGGACTTCATAGATTAATGAAAGCGTATATTTTAAATAAGGAAGCACACGGAGGAACTTACTGTAAAGATATGGTAGTTATGGCAAGAATAGTTCCGCGTAACAATATTCCATTTATAAAGAGGACAGGAGAATAATTTTATGAAAATTGATAATGCAAAATTTAAAAAGAAAGTAGTGCCAGGCGATACCATTATTTTCAGATTAAACCTAATTTCACCTATCAGAAGAGGGCTTTGCCATATGCACGGCAAGGGGTTTGTGGATGGAAAAGTGGCGGTAGAAGGAGATTTATTAGCTCAAATCGTACCAAAAAAACAATAATTATGCATCAACCATTATCTTATGTGCATCCTAGCACAAAAATTGCCAACAATGTAGTTATTGAGCCATTTGTTACGATTGACAAAAATGTAACCATTGGAAAAGGGAGTTGGATTGGATCGAATGTTACCATAATGGAAGGGGCCACAATTGGTGAAAATTGCAGAATATTTCCTGGTGCTGTTATTTCGGCAATACCACAAGATTTAAAGTTTGGTGGCGAAAAATCGGAAGTGATAATTGGGAATAATACGACCATCAGAGAGTGTGTAACGATAAACAGAGGAACAAAAGAAACCGGGAAAACAAAAATAGGAAATGATTGTTTACTAATGGCATATTCTCATATTGCACACGATTGCTACATTGGTAATAATTGCATTATTGTAAATGGCGTTGCATTAGGGGGGCATATTACTATTGGGGATTGGGTAATTATCGGAGGACTTTCAGCCATTCATCAGTTTGTACATATTGGTTCACATGCCATGATTTCTGGTGGAGCTTTGGTAAGGAAAGATGTTCCTCCTTTTGTGAAAGCGGCCCGAGAACCTCTTTCATTTGTTGGTATTAATTCTATAGGCTTGAGAAGAAGAGTGTTTAAAGAGGAGAAGATTCAGGAAATACAAAATATTTATCGAATTTTATTTCAATCCAATAAAAACACCACCCAAGCAATTGCAAAAATTGAAGCCGAATTACCGGCTTCTCCTGAAAAAGATAATATTATCTCTTTTATACAGAATTCAGGCAGAGGAATTATGAAAGGATATATGCAAAATTAAAAAAAGAAATGGCAACAACAGCAGATTTTAGAAACGGATTATGTATTCAGCATAATGGAGACCCTTGGAAAATTGAATCTTTCCAACATGTAAAACCAGGAAAAGGACCAGCTTTTGTAAGAACAAAAATCAGAAATCTAAATACTGGAAGATTGTTAGAAAACACTTTCACTTCAGGGGTTAAAATTGAAGTTATAAGAATAGAAAACAGAAAATACCAATTTTTGTATGCGGACGGAAATGATTATCATTTGATGAATCTGGACGATTATGAACAAATAATGTTGCAAAAAGAATTTATTGAAAATGTAGAATTCTTAAAAGAAGGAGAAAATGTTAATGTGCTATTTCATGCCGATAAAGGCTTACCTCTTTCTGCTGATTTACCTGCACATGTAACACTTGAAATTACTAAAACAGAGCCGGGAGTAAAAGGCAATACCGCCACTAATACTTTCAAAGCTGCAAGAACTGAAACAGGTGCAAACATTCAGGTACCTCTTTTTATAAATGAAGGGGACAAGATTAAAATTGACACGAATAAAAGTGCCTATCTGGAAAGAGTAAAGGGATAATGAAAAAACATAATTTTTCGGCAGGACCATGTATTTTACCACAGGAAGTTTTACAACAAGCATCTGAAGCTATACTTAATTTTAATAATGATGATTTATCATTAATTGAAATATCGCATAGAAGCAAGCCTTTTATGGATGTAATGGAAAAGGCGATATCCTTAGTAAAAGAACTTTTAGAAGTTCCAAAAGAATATTCCGTTATGTTTTTACAAGGTGGTGCGAGTTTGGAGTTTTTGATGGTACCTTTCAACCTTATGAAAAAAGGAGGAAAAGCAGCTTATACTAATACAGGGGCTTGGGCAAAAAAAGCAATTACGGAAGCAAAAGATTTAGGGGAAGTTGTAATTGTTGGTGATTCATCAGATAAAAACTATAACTACATTCCTAAAGGATATGAAATCCCAATGGATGTTGATTATTTCCATTGTACATCAAACAACACTATTTATGGTACTCAAATGAAAGAATTCCCTAGCACTCCTGCCCTTTTGGTTTGCGATATGAGTTCTGATATTTTCAGCAGAACTATTGATGTAAGTAAATTTGACTTAATATATGCTGGAGCTCAAAAAAATATGGGACCTGCAGGGACGACTTTAGTTATTGTAAAAAATAAAATTTTGGGGAATAATGGAAGAAAAATTCCCACAATGCTGGATTATAATACACATATCAGCAAGGATAGTATGTTCAACACTCCACCTGTATTTGCAATTTATGTATCAATGCTAACTCTACAATGGTTAAAAGATAAAGGGGGTGTACAGTGGATTGAGAAAATCAATCAGAAAAAAGCAGATTTATTATATCGTGAGATAGATAGAAACCCTTTATTTGAAGGTGCTGCTAATAAAGAAGATAGATCAAACATGAATGTTACTTTCCTTTTAAAAGATAATAGCAAAGAAGAGCAGTTCAATAAAATGTGGACAAATGCAGGAATAAATGGAATAAAAGGACACCGATCCGTTGGAGGATACAGAGCATCAATGTATAATGCCTTACCTATTGAAAGTGTACAAGTTTTAGTTGATATAATGCGTAAATTAGAACAAAATTAAGATGATTAATATATTAGCAAATGATGGGATTTCCCAAGCTGGGATTGATGTTTTAAAAACAAAAGGATTTAATATTGTAACTGAAAAGGTAGCACAAGAAGATTTGATTAATTCAATCAATTCAGAAAATTATGAAGTACTTTTAGTAAGAAGTACTACTACTGTAAGAAAAGATTTAATTGATGCTTGCCCACAGCTTAAGATTATCGGTAGAGGTGGCGTTGGGATGGATAATATTGATGTAGATTATGCAAAAGAGAAAGGATTAAAGGTGATTAACACACCAGCGGCATCTTCCGCATCTGTAGCTGAACTTGTTTTTGCACATTTATTTGGTATGGTTCGTTTCTTATTTGATGCAAACCGACAAATGCCAATGGCAGGGGAGAGTGATTTTAAGAGCTTGAAAAAATCATATTCTAAGGGAAGAGAATTAGCTGGGAAAACCTTAGGTATTATTGGCTTTGGAAGAATAGGGAAAGAAGTGGCAAAAAGAGCAATCGGCCTTGGAATGAAAGTGATTGCTCATGATAAGTTTATAGATAAAGCAAACATCACATTGGAGTTTTTTAATGGAGATAAAAAATCATTTACCATTGAAACAGAAAGCTTAAAAAATGTACTTACCAATGCAGATTTTGTAACCCTTCACATTCCAAAAGATGGAGATAAAGCCATAATTGGTGCAAAAGAAATTGGGATGATGAAAACAGGAGCTGGAATTATCAATGCATCAAGAGGTGGAGTTATAGACGAAACAGCCCTAATGTTTGCTTTAGATAAAGAAAAATTAGCTTATGCTGGACTTGATGTTTTTGAAAATGAACCAACACCAGCTATTCATTTATTAATGCATGGAGCAGTTTCATTAACTCCACATATTGGTGCTGCAACTCTAGAAGCACAAGAAAGAATAGGTACGGAATTAGCAGAGCAAATTGCTACTTATTTCAATAAATAAAGATGGCAACAATTCGTCCCTTTAAAGCGATAAGACCGCCAAGAGATAAAGCGCATTTGCTAGCATCTCGCTCTTATGTGAGTTATTCTGATGAAACCCTCAAAGAAAAGTTGGAAAATAACCCTTATACTTTTCTGCATATCATCAATCCAGAATATAAAAAAAAGAATAAAAAAAGTGGTATTGAAAAATTCAAATTGGTAAAAGAAAAATTTGAAAATTTTTTGACAAATGGTAATCTAATCCAGGATAAAAAAGCTGTCTTTTATTTGTATCAGCAGCAAAAGGATAGCCATACATTTCAAGGGATAATTGCAGCATGCAGTGTGCAGGACTATCTAAATGGTAACATTAAAATACACGAGCACACCCTTACTGAAAGAGAAGAAATGTTCAAAAACTATTTGAATGTTACTGGCTTTAATGCTGATCCTGTTTTATTGTGTTATAAAGCAACTGAAAGTATTGATTCCATTATTAAAAAATATGCTAAAAGTAGGCCAGAATATGAATTTAGAACTACTAATAAATCCCTACATAAACTTTGGTTAATTCATTCGGCAAATGATATCAAGACCATTTGCAATACTTTTGCAAGAATTGGTGATATTTATATTGCGGACGGACACCACCGCACATCTTCTTCAGCACTATTGAGTCAACAAAAAAATGCGGCTGATGAAAGTAATTGTAATTTTTTTATGAGTTTTTTAATTGCCGAAAACCAATTGAATATTCTCAACTTTAATCGTTTAGTAAACAGTTTGAATGGCTTAACAGTTAAAGAGTTTATAGCAAAAATAAAAAGCACTTATAAGGTAAAAGAATCTGTTTTGTTAAAAGGGGAAAAAGAAGATGAAATTGGCATGTATTTGGATGGAAAATGCTATCTGATTAAAGCCATAAAAGGAAGCTATATGAATGATTGTGTAAATAGATTGGATCCTGCTATTTTATCCAAAAACATATTGGCTCCAATTTTAGGAATTAAAGATGAAAAAACGGATAAAAATATATCCTTTGTTGCTGGAAACACCCCAATTGATGAGATTAAAGAAAAAGTAAATACTGGCGAATATGCAGTTGCTTTTATTTTAAAACCCATTCCAATAAAGGCATTAAAAGAAGTGGCAGATAAAGGGAAAATAATGCCTCCAAAAAGTACTTATATTGAGCCCAAATTACGCTCAGGACTTACCATTTATCCTATTTACTGATGGGGATTGCCGATAATTTAAAAACCATACAAAACAGCATACTCAAAGAAGTTACTTTGGTAGTGGTATCTAAAACAAAAAGTAATGCTGATATATTGCAGGCTTATAATAATGGACAAAGAATTTTTGGCGAAAATAAAGTGAAGGAATTAGTAGAAAAAGCAGCCACACTTCCACAAGACATTATTTGGCACATGATTGGGCATTTGCAAACAAATAAAGTGAAACTTATTACCCCATTCGTTAACCTAATTCATGGAGTAGATTCGCTTAAATTACTGAAGGAAATTGATAAAAGGGCTAGGAAACATAATAGAATTATTGATTGCCTTTTGCAAGTGCATATAGCACAAGAAAGTAGCAAATTTGGTTTTGGAATAAATGAAATTCAGCAAACAATAACAGAGGCTAAGCAATTTAAAAATATCAAAATTTCTGGCTTAATGGGAATGGCTACTTTCACCAATAATAAAATGCAAATTTCAGCAGAATTTCAGTCCTTAAAAAATGTTTTTCAAGAAGTGAAAAATAATCAAATAACCATTTTATCAATTGGGATGAGTGGCGATTACCAAATTGCTATTGAAAAAGGCAGTACTATGGTGCGAATTGGCTCTGCAATTTTTGGCTCTAGATAAATTAATTAACCACCACCCTTTTAATTCTTTTACTTTCCTCTGTTTTTATTTCTAAAAAGTAGATACCTTTTGAAAGAGTCCCTCTTTCTAACTCATAAGAAGTTTGGTTTAAATCTTCTTTTTCCAAAACCCTCTGTCCTGTTACATCATAAAGGGTTAAGCTATAGTTGGATTTAATGTTTGAAAGATTTATGATGGTGCTTTTTGAAAATGGATTGGGATAAATACTTATTATTTGTGTTTGGCTCTCATTTATGCTTGTGGAAGAGAAAATGGTTACAGCTAAAGTGATGGTATCTCCAATACATCCGTTTACATCTGTTTCTATTACATAAATACTGCCTTGACCTGGGGTATTCCAAAGTACATCCACAGAGTTTGTTCCTAGTCCTGTTTGAAGTATTCCTGCTGCTACACTCCAATTGTAAGTGGAAGTTAGGTTTTGAATTACAGAATAGTTCTCCACATTGTTTTGCATTACATTACTAAGCCCAGTAATAGTAGAAGTAAGTACTATATTATTTACTGTAAAAGGATTAGATACGCCTTGACAGCCATTCATGTCGGATACAGTAACGGTATAATTACCTGTTGCATTGACTGTGGTTTGCTGGCTATTTGCACCTGTGCTCCATAAGTATTGAAAATAACCACTACCAGCATCTAAGGTGACCTGTCCACTTGGTTGACAAAGAAAGTTAGAACCTACTGCATTGACATTAAAAGTAAATTGATTTAAATAAATACTTACCGTATCAGAACTTGCACTACATCCATTCTCATCTATTACCGTAAGAAAATAATCTCCTGGAAAGTTGACAGTTATTGTGGATACGGTATCCCCTGTATTCCAATTGTAAATATAATAGCCCCCACCAGCATCAAGTACAGGATAGGCATTAGGATTACATAAAGAGTAACCTGTTGTACTTAAAGTAACCGACATATTTGTAACATCTACTGTATCGGTATAACCTGGACAACCATTAGGTCCAGTCATGGTTGCAAAATATTGTCCTATAGTTGAAGCGGTAATAGTAGATGTGCTTGCTCCTGTATTCCAAAGATGATTAGTAAACTGACTGCCAGCATCCAAATCAACTGTATAACCGGCACAAATAGTGGTGGAACCACTAGGTACTATACTATACTGAAAAGCATTAGTATAAATACTAACTGTATCCGAATAAGCCGTACAACCATTAGAGTCAGTAACAAAAACATAATAATCTCCTGCTGTATTTACATTAATTGCTTGGGTAGAAGTATTATTACTCCATTGATAGATGTCATAGTTGCCTGTATTTAAACTAACCGGACCCGCACAAAGGGATAAGCCACTATAAGTGAGTTGTGGATTAATACCAGCTACTATAACCGTATCTGAGTAACCATAACAACCAGTAGGCATCATGGTAACACAATAATAGGTGCCAGGAGAATTAGTAGTAATGGTTGGTGTCGTAGCACCCGTATTCCAAAGATAAGTAATTTGTAGATTAGTGCCAACATTACCCGCATCTAAAGTAACACTGCTCCCAGCATTACATAAAAAAATAGAATCGGCTGGTGATAAATTAAAAGTGAAATTACCACTGAATATAGTTATAGTATCTGAAGTACCGCTGCAACCAAACTGATCAGTTACTGTTACCCAATAATTACCTGCTTGAGTTCCTTGCTGAGTTTGAAGTGTAGATGGAGCTAATGTGGTATTAGTACCCCATTGGTAACTTTGATAAATTGGATCTGTATAAATCCGATTTAAGAATATCACAGGTCCACCACTGCATAATGACAAAACATCCGACCAAATATCTGGATGTAATTCATTGGTAACAGTTTGAGCAGTATCAGATGCAGCCACACAACCATTAGCATCCATTGAATAAAACCAATAACTGCCAGTAGAATCTACTAACATACTTTGTGTAGTAACTCCAGTGTTCCAAAGATAAGAAGAAAAACCAGAAGGGGCTTGTAAATAAACCGTATCTCCGGGACAAACCAAAGTAGTATCTGGTGGAGTAACAGTAACAGAAATCGTATCTGCATAAATCGTTATTGGTGGTGATTGACACACTGAACCATTACTATTAGTACAATTTACATAATAAGTACCAGCTGAGGTTACAAGCATCTGAGGAGAAGCCGCATTATTATTCCAAACATACAAAGCAAAGCCACTGGCTGCTGTTAAAGTAATTGGACCGTTACACAAAGACAAACCAGTCGTGCTAATCTGGGTGTTCAAAACATTCAAACGCATGGTGTCAGCATAATTCTGCCCGTTACAACTATGCGAAGCAGCAATATA
>CATMIT010000068.1 GCA_950069165.1 uncultured Flavobacteriales bacterium | reverse complement strand
ACGGTAAAGTAGTAGATATGTTTTATTTCCCGCTAATAAATAGTCATTATCCTAACTGGCTCCCTTTTTGGGGTGGGGATCATTTTCTCTTTTTTCGCCCTGTTTTTAACCTTGCAGATGCAGGAATTTCTGTTGGTATTTTTATGATTCTTCTTCTTTACAGAAAGCAATTCAGCTGATAAATTAGGGGGTATTACCCCTTTGAATTTCGCCGTAGATAGATCCAGAAATACTTTTTCTTTTAGAATGTTTTTTAATACGCTCATTAATTTTTCTAAATACCCCCATAATAACAAATAAGTATTTACTAGTTAATGGTATTTTTACACTTCCCCATTCTTCAGGAAATCTATAATCATATTTATTTAAAAAGGGGCCGAAAATATAAGTTGCTCGTTCTTTAATCTCATCTGTATAATAGTCAGATAAATTTTTTCTTTTCCCTTGTGTTTTGTTGGCAACTAGTAGAGGGCTAGGATTTAAAACCCCTACTTTTTCAAGTGCAGTTATGTAATCATTTGCTATATTTTCATATCGTATTACATAATCACATTTATCAATCGTAACACTTGATGTATTATCGTATGGTTTGTGATAAAATTTTATAAAATATTCCTGGAAAGAAGCATTATTCTCTTTTATAAAATTAAATCTTACTCTATGCTTTTTTGTAATGTGTCCTCCATTTTCTTGGAACAAATTAGGATTTGTAAAGTTCCCTTTTGCATTTGCTTTCATCTTTTCATAAACCGTAACGGCAATCTCCATGGGGTTTCTTAAAACTGCAAATACAAAATACTCTTTCTCTTTATTTGTAGCAACACGCCTGAATTCATGGTACAATGAGTGTTTTCTTAAATAAGGAAGTCCCTCATATTTCGCATGCAGTTCTTTGCTTATTGCTGAAGATGCAGAAAAAGGCAATCCAATAAAAAGGAATTTGTATTTATGACTAATTATCATTGATTATAATAAATTATTATTAACCAAATATTCAGCAATTTGAACGGTATTGGTTGCTGCACCTTTTCGTAAATTATCAGCTACAACCCACATATTTAAAGTTTTTTCTTGACTGAAATCCCTTCTAATTCTTCCGACAAAAACGATATCTTTTTTATGTGAAGTTATTGGCATAGGATATTCATTTTTTGAAATATTATCTACCACTTTTACTCCTGACATATTATTTAAAGTTTCTCTCACCTCATCTAAATCAAAATTGTTTTCAAATGTAATATTTACACTCTCTGAATGTCCGCCAATTACAGGTACGCGCACAGCAGTTGCTGTTACTTCAATGTTTTTATCCAATATTTTCTTGGTTTCATTAGTGAGTTTCATTTCCTCTTTAGTATATCCGTTTTCAGTAAACTCATCACAGTGTGGTAGGGCGTTCTGATAAATTTGATACGGATAGGCCCTCTCGCTATCAATCCCTTTTTCTTCATTTTTGAGCTGTTCAACTGCCTTTCTCCCTGTCCCTGTAACGGATTGGTAAGTGGAAACTACTACTCTTTTAATAATGTATTTTTTGTGCAAAGGGGCAAGTGCCATCACTAATTGTATGGTAGAGCAATTTGGATTTGCAATTATCATGTCTTCATCAGAAAGCGCATTTCCATTAATTTCTGGAACAATCAATTTATGATTTTTGTGCATACGCCAATAAGATGAATTGTCAATTACTTTACAGCCAATTTCCGCTAATTTGGGAGCCCAAATTTTTGCAATTTCTCCGCCAGCAGAAAAGAATGCTAAATCCGCTTTTCTTTTTAATAATTCCGTTAAAGAAATAATGGGATACATCTGTCCTTTAAAGGAAACTTTCCTTCCACACGATTTTTCAGAGGCAACAGGAATAAGTTCGGAAATCGAAAAATCTCTTTCCGAAAGCACTTCTAACATCTCCTGCCCTACCATTCCGGTAACGCCAACAATTGCTAATTTCATTTGTTAAGTCTATCTTTTTAAATTCATATGGAAGGCGAAACTCTTGTCCCTCTCATTTTACTTTTATAACAGTGCAAAAATAGTATATTTACGGACTATGAAGAAATGCTTTTTTACTTTTATCTTTATATCATATGCTCTAATAGGTTATTCTCAATTTACAGATGATTTCTCAGATGGAAATTTTACATCTAATCCTGTTTGGATTGGTGATGTTGGAAATTTTGAAGTGGATTCTCTTGAAAAATTACATTTAAATGACACAATTTCTAATACTTCTTATCTCGCAACAGAAAGTAAAGCAATTATAAATGGGATATGGGAATTTGAGGTAAAAATGAGCTTTGCTCCATCATCATCCAACTATTCAAAAGTGTATTTGATTTCTGATGAGCAGGATTTAACTTCTAGTTTAAATGGCTATTATGTGAGAATTGGTGGGCAAAGCGGAACAATTGATGATGTTAGTTTATATATCCAAAACGGATCTTCAACTACCAAAATTATTGATGGAGCGGACGGAATTGCTGCTACAAATCCGGATTTAAAAATAAAAGTTAGTCGGGACAGCATTGGTAATTGGGAGCTTTTTGCAGATACTTCCAATCAATATCTTTTGCAAGGGGCTGTTTTTAACAATACTATAACTTCCTCAAATTATTTTGGAGTTTATTGCAAGTATACCGTTTCTAGAAGTGATAAATTTTGGTTTGACAACTTTGATGTAAGCGGAACTTATGATACAACAACTCCCCCGCAAATAAATACAAATGATATTATTATAAACGAAATATTTGCAGACCCAACCCCTCCTATTGGTCTGCCAGAATACGAATATATTGAACTCTACAATACAACAGCTTCAGTAATTGATTTAACTGATTGGACGCTAACAATTGGCACAACAGATAAAGTTTTTCCTGCGTCAACAATAGAGGTAGATAGTTTTGTTATTTTGGTAAAAGATGCCGATATAGATTCATTCCCAAACAATATTTCTAAAATTGGATTTTCTTCTTTCCTAATAACAAATAACGGAACAAGCATCACGCTTAAAAACACTTCTGATAATATTATAAATACTGTAAATTTTACTGATAATTGGTATAACGATACATATAAGGATGATGGAGGGTGGTCCTTAGAGTTAATAAACCCTAATTCACTTTGTTTAGGGAAAGAAAATTGGAGTGCTTCAAATAGTGTTTTAGGCGGTACTCCTGGTAGAAAAAACTCAATTTTCAGCAATCAAAACAACTTAGATTCGCTATACATTACTAATGTATTTGCTAGTGGGGTTTTCAATGTAATTGCTGAACTTAGTAGAGGGCTAGATAGTCTGCAACTAGCAAATACTTCCAACTATTTTATAAGTAATTTGGGAACTCCAAATTCAGTTGCTCTTTCTAATAATAACGAAACTATAACTCTTACTTTTTCTGATAGTTTAATCTCTGGAATTACTTATGTCTTTCAGCTACAAAATACATTGTCTGACTGCCTTGGAAACTCAATTGACACAACAATTCAACATACTTTTTACCTTCCCTTTACTGCATCAGCTAATGAGGTGGTAATTAATGAGGTTTTCTGTGATGAAACTCCTTCAATCGGATTGCCAGAATCAGAGTATATTGAACTTTACAACAATACCAATAAACTTTTTTCATTAAGCGGGTGGAAGTTGGTAATAGGAGGTTCAGAAAAAGATTTCCCTGATGCAGTTATTGAGCCAGACAGTTTTGTAATTTTAATAAAAGAAGATGCTCTTGATTCATTCCCAAACAACATTTCTAGAATAGGATTTTCTTCAATTTCACTTACAAATGGAGGTGCTGATATTGTCCTGAAAGACAATAATGGAAAAATCATAAATGCGATTTCTTATACTGATAAGTGGTATAATGATGACAATAAATCAGAAGGGGGATGGAGTATTGAAAGAGTGAATCCAAACCTTTATTGTGAAGGGAAAAATAATTGGCGAGCATCAATTGCTAATATTGGCGGAACACCTGGAAAACAAAATTCAGTATTTGGAGAATCGATTTATATTGATAATTTTAGAATTACAAAAGCATTTATTATCGATAGTAATAAAGTAAAAGTTCACTTCAATAAAAAACTAGATAGTTTGCTTGTAGTGGATAGTTCTTTCTTTGAAATCAATGGAAATATTCCAATAAAAAGCAGTGCTGTTGCCCCATTTTTTAATGCTGTTAATCTAACTTTTAACTTTAGCTTTTTAACACAAACTACTTATACAATATCTGCAAATAACTTGATGGATTGCTCTGGCAATTTACTTTCAAACAGCATGATTTTTGGAGTTCCTGATTCCGTTTTGGAGAATAATATCATTATAAATGAAGTGCTATTTAACCCGAAAGATAACGGAGTGGATTATGTAGAAATTTATAATAAGACAAATTCCTATTTTGATTTGTCAAAACTTAGAATTGCCAACTTTTTTGTTCTTGGAAATCAAATCAACCCTGTTGAGCAAGAAGTAATTACAGAAGAACCACACCTTTTTACCCCAAAATCTTATTTGGTTTTAACTACCGATTCTGCAAAAGTGAAAATGCAATATCAAGCTGAAAACCCTTATGCTTTTGTTGAGCTAGCAAGCATGCCAACCCTATCTAATGCGGAGGGGACAATATGTCTTGCGCATCAATCCTTAAATCAAATAATTGATGCTTTTGCTTATCATGAAGATATGCACTTTCCGTTATTAGAAACAGAAGATGGTGTGAGTTTGGAGCGCTTGGACAAGGATGCCGAGACGAAAAATACAAATAATTGGCATTCAGCCGCTAGCACAGTAGGTTTTGGAACCCCAACTTATAAAAACTCACAACAATACATTAGTCAAAGTATTGGAGAAATAAATATTGAACCAAAAGTATTTTCTCCTAATAATGATGGTTATCATGATGTGGTTGCTATAAATTGGAATTTTAATAAAACAAATTTAATGGCTACAATTAGGATATTTGACAGTAACGGGAGGGCGGTAAAGACACTTGTCAATAATGAAATGATTGGCAATTCCGGAAGTAAGAATTGGGATGGGACCTCAGAAGAAGGCTTGCAACTTGCAACTGGAATATATATTGTTTGGATGGAGGTTTTTAGCCAAAATGCAGTAGTAGAAAGGTATAAGAAAGTAGCTGTTCTTAATAGATAATGCCCCCCAAAGAGCATATAAAAACCTTACTGAACAACATTCCTCAAAAAGTTGGTGTATATCGCTATTACGATAAAAATGAAAATCTTCTCTATATAGGAAAAGCGAAAAACTTAAAAAAACGAGTTACCTCCTACTTTGTAAAAAAACAAGAAAGTGGAAAAATAAAGGTATTAGTCAACAAAATATTTGACATACAATATGTAGTGGTGCAAACTGAAATGGATGCTTTGCTTTTAGAAAACAACCTCATTAAAAAGCACCAGCCCAAGTATAATGTAATGCTGAAAGATGGGAAAACTTACCCTTGGATTTGTGTGAAAAACGAACCTTTCCCTAGAATTTTCCAGACACGAAATGTGATTAAAGATGGCTCCCTTTATTTTGGTCCATACACTTCAGTTCGGCTAGTAAAAACGCTTTTAGAGTTCTTTCATCAATTGTATCCTTTACGAAATTGTACTTTGAATTTATCTGAAAAAAATATAAAAGCAGAAAAATTTAAAGTGTGTTTGGAATACCATATGGGGAATTGCTTAGGGCCTTGTATTGGGGAACAAGAAACTGTTGATTATCAAATTGGTATTGAACATATCAAACAAATAATAAAGGGAGATATAAAATCCGTTATTCAGCATTTAAAAACTGCCATGATGGAGTTTTCTAAAAAGATGGAGTTTGAAAAAGCGCAATCCGTAAAAGAAAAAATGGTGCTATTAAAAAATTACCAGGCAAAATCAACTATTGTAAATCCAAAAATAAATGATGTGGATGTATTCACTATCGTTTCAGATGAAAAAACCGCTTTTGTAAATTATCTAAAAATAAACTCTGGGGCAATTACTCAGGCACACACTTTGGAGCTGAAGAAAAAACTAGAAGAAAGAGAAGAAGATCTTTTACAGTTGGCTATTGTGGAGCTGCGACAAAGGTTTCATTCTACATCAAAAGACATTTACTGTTCCCATTCGCTTGAAAATGTATGGAAGGATTTAAGTATTACTCTCCCAAAAATTGGAGACAAGAAAAAACTAATTGACCTAAGTTTGAGAAATGCAAAATACATGCAGTTGGACAAACAAAAACGCAAAATCAATAACATTGAAAGGCAAGACAATAAGCGTATTTTGGAACAACTACAAAAGGATTTGAGTTTAATAGAACGCCCAAGGCATATTGAGTGTTTTGATAATTCCAATATACAAGGCAGTAATCCTGTTGCTGCTTGTGTGGTGTTTAAAAATGCAAGGCCAAGCAAAAAAGAATATCGCCATTTTAACATTAAAACGGTAATAGGCCCTGATGATTTTGCATCTATGGAAGAAGTAGTTTATAGAAGGTATAAGCGCCTTTTGGAAGAGGAGCGGCCCTTACCAGAACTCATTGTAATTGATGGGGGAAAGGGGCAGTTAAGTTCGGCAGTAAAGAGTTTAGATAAACTCAAAATAAGAGGGAAAATAGCCATTATTGGTATTGCAAAACGCTTGGAAGAAATCTATTTCCCAGGGGATGGTGTGCCGCTTTATTTGGACAAGCGTTCTGAAAGTTTAAAGTTGATACAACAACTAAGAGATGAGGCCCACCGCTTTGGCATTTCGCACCACCGTAAGCAAAGAGGAAAAGATAGCCTAGGAACTTCATTAGATAAAATAGAAGGAATAGGCCCAAAAACTGTGGAATTATTACTTTCTCATTTTGGTTCAGTTAAAAAAGTAATGGAGGCCAAAAAGGAAGAACTAGAAAAGTTGATTGGAAAGGCTAAGGCTGATAAGATTTTACAAACTATCAAAAGGACTCTTCACTTTTAACAAAGTAGGGTTGGCTATGTGCGTGTAAATCATAGTAGTATTCAAACTATTATGACCTAATAATTTCTGTATAATTCTTACATCTACTCCATCTTCTAATAAATGAGTAGCATAACTGTGCCTTAAAGTATGAGGGGTAGCATTTTTCTTAATGCCCGTTTTCTTAACTACTCTACTGAAGGTTTGGCGAATACTTGTTGCTGTGTATTTTCCTCCTTTTTGTCCTTCAAATAAATATTGTTTTGGGGTATATTTCTTATAATATTCTCTAAGTAATAATAAAATATTTTCTGACAAAGGAAGATTTCTGTCCTTATAATTCTTTGCACCCCTTACAGTAATTATCATCCTTTCAGAATCTATGTCTTTTATCTCCAAATTTACAACTTCACTAATGCGCAAACCAGCAGAATACATTAACGAAATAACACATTTGTGTTTTATATTAGACAAACCTATTATCAACCTCTTTACCTCATTTTTAGAAAGGACTGCTGGTAATTTCTTTTCACTTCTACTAGGTAATAAATACTGAATATTTATCTCTTTACTCAATATCTCTTTGTAGTATAATTTCAAAGACATAACTATTTGCTTCTGATATGAAAAGGATATCTTTTTATGATGAATAAGATTGTAGATGTATTCATACAAATCTTGTTCGGAAACCTTATTTAACGGTTTCTTAAAATGACCCTTTACCAAACTCACAAAAGACGAATATGTTTTTATAGTATTTGGACTATAGCGTTTAACCTCAAGTATCTTAACAAAATCAGCAACTGACATTTTTTGTGTTTTTTAATGGTTTATTTACTTTTACAAACATAACCAAATAAAAACAATTGGTTATCTATTATTTTTTGTAGTATTGCATATAAACAATTGTTAGCAACAAGTGAAAACCTGAACTGTAAAATGAACTTTAGAAAAGCAACAGAAAATGATGTTTCAGTAATTGTGGAAATGATTGCTGATGATGAACTTGGAAAGAAAAGGGAAAATTTTCAAATTCCATTACCTTCTGAATACCTCAAAGCTTTTGAAAAAATAAACTCTGATGAAAATCA
>CATMIT010000067.1 GCA_950069165.1 uncultured Flavobacteriales bacterium | reverse complement strand
ACATTAAATGAGGTTTGTATAACTGGCCGTTCTGATGCTACAACCACCACCTCATCATCCTTATAATAATAACCAGGACGAATTGCAGAAGGGTCACGCAAAGCAAAAGCATCCCCATGCCCAATCATGCCACACATCACATATCCTCCATCCCAATATTTTGCTGAATTCACCAAAATTTCTTGTATATCTAATTCCTGTTCAATCTTTTGTGTGATTTCTTTTTTGGTAAACTCATCCTTGTATTTGTAATAAATTTTATCATTTTCTTCATCCAAAAAATGTCCTATTTTTTCTAAAATTGTAACCGTATCGGCCATCTCTTTTGGGTGCTGTCCTAAATCAGTAAGATGGGTGAAAAGTTCATCCACATTGGTCATATTAAAGTTGCCCGCCAAAACTAAATTTCTGGTTTTCCAATTATTTTGTCTTAAAAAAGGGTGGCATTGTTCAATGCTGTTCCCACCATAAGTGCCATAACGCAAATGTCCTAAAAACAACTCCCCAGTAAATGGAAGATTTTCTTTTAACCATTTGGTATCACTTAATTTTTCAGGATTTTTATCTTGCAAATCCACAAAACGTTTGTTGGCTTGTTTAAAAACATCTTGAATAGGATTGGTAGCTACCGAGCGTTTTCTACTAATATATCTTTTCCCTGGTGGAACATCAATTTTAATATTTGCCAAACCAACACCATCTTGTCCCCTGTTGTGTTGCTTTTCCATGAGCAAATACATTTTATTTAATCCGTAAAATGCTGTGCCGTATTTTTTCTGGTAAAATGCTAATGGTTTTAGTAATCGGAGCATGGCTACTCCGCACTCGTGCTTTATGGCATCACTCATAGGGGTGGTTTTGAGGCTGCAAAATTAAGCTTTATTCTCTAATATTTTCATTAATCCATTAATTCCTGGATTGGTGTGGGTTTCTCCATCCACCACAAGTGTTGGGATTATCCTTTTTCCATTATTTATTTTCTCTACAAAAGAGATGGCCTCTTTATTATCTGTGATGATGATATATTCAAACTCCACTCCTTTTGATTTTAAGAAATTTTTTGCGTTTACGCAATCTGGGCACCAATCGGCTCCATAAATTTTAATGTTCATTTTCTATTAATTTAAATTTATATTCTGTTTTATTTTGTAAAATATTGCACTGCTGACAATGCGACAAAGTAGGTAAATTGAAAATGCTTCAAAATATCAAATCCTTGTGTTTGCACTTTAAATATCCCCGAGCATTCCAAATCTCCTTCTTCCGAAAATCTTATAATTCTAAACCCTAATTCCTCTTTTTCTAAACTGAACCATGAACCAGCACCAATTCCGCCAAGCCACTGTGCCTTCTCTGGAATTGCATTTACTTTTTTTGGGACGACTATTTTCTCTTTCATTTTTCTATACTTTTTAAATAGCCAAGAATAGCATTTCTGTTTACTATTTCACAATCATTTTTATTTATAATATAATAAGATTGATTAGCAATTCTTACATTTCTTTTTGGGGAAGGAGATATGCAGAAAGGATATTTTAACCTTAGTATTTTAATTAATGAAGGGCTTGCCGCTTTCATCACTGATGCTACAAAGCGTGAACAATTTGTTCCGATTTTAATAAAAGGACCATATGGAATTGTTCCTTTTTTTTGCATCTTTTTTGCATATTCATATCCTTTTTCAAAATAAACTCCTGACAAAATTGATGCATACATTTGCCCTTCCACATGATTGGATTTGTTATTTGCTATCTCCAATAAAATCGCTTTAATATTTTTAATTGTCCCATTATTACAAGCCGCAACATTAGTGATTTTCAGTTCATGATCTGTTTTTTCATCACGGACCCTCCCAAATCCAATAGGAGTATGATAGCGACCATAATCAAAATAAAAAACCTTTCCATTTTTTGAATTTACAAGCAAAACGGCTGAATGCCCAGCTCTGTATTTTCCATTTTTTGCTATACCTAAAGTATTAGTTACAAAATCGTACCATCCCCCAGTAGATTGTACCATGGCTTCTGGCCAAGCCAAAGGAATAATGTAATCTATATTTTTCAAATTTTATGGTTTAAAAACTGCAAAATAACACAAATAATTGAAATTGATAAAGCTGTTTTTTAACAAATATTTCTTTTGGATACATACGATTTTGTTTTCTTTTTTACATTTTTTTATGTTTATGTGTTATATTTGTAGCTTGAATTTGAACAATATGAAAAATTACTTTTCATTTTTATTTCTGTTTTTTGCTTTTTCCATTGCAAAAGGACAGGTGGTAATCAATGAGTATTCTGCTGCCAATTACGATAGCTTTCAGGATAATTATGGAGAATATGAAGATTGGATAGAATTCTATAATACCAGTGGAACTCTCGTTGATCTAAATGGATATTATCTTTCGGATAAAGCTACAAATCTTACCAAATGGCAATTCCCTTCCTCCTTTATTGTACCTGCAGGAAATGCAGTAATTGTGTATTGTTCTGGAAGAGATGAAATAGTTGGCGCAAATGCCCATACCAATTTTAAACTAACACAAACCAAGGGAAATGAAGGGATTTATCTTTCAGATGCTAGTGGATTAGTAGTAATTGATTCCCTATCTTTAAATCCAAACCAAAAAGGCGACAGCAGAGGAAGAACGACAAATGGTGCAGCTAATTGGTCTGTTTTTCAAACTCCAACTCCAGGGGGGAACAATATTGGTGCCATGCAAGAATATGCTTCTGTCCCTGTTTTCTCGCTAAATTCTGGGTATTATGGTGCTCCTATTTCATTAAGTATCGCTTCACTAAATAATGATATTTACTATACTACAAATGGCGACTTTCCAGACAATACCGCAACACTATATACGGGTCCGATTACGGTGGGCTCAACACAGGTGGTGAAAGCAGTGTCTTATAGTACAACAGCAAATGTCCCACAAAGTTTTATCGTCTTTAATACTTACTTTATTAACAATACTCACACTATACCAATCTTATCCATTTCAGGAACTCAAGTAGATGATCTTTTAAGTGGCTGGCCCTTTACTAATTTAGAACCAGAAGGTACTATAGAATATTTTGATGCTAGCGGTCAGTTAATTGACAAAGGAACAGGAGAGTATAATAAACATGGAAATGATTCTTGGGCTTATAACCAAAGAGGATTTGACTATATTATGCGCGATCAATTTGGTTATAATTACGCTATTAAAGATCAGATTTTCCTTAACAAGTCACGTAATAAATTTCAACGATTAATCCTAAAGGCTGCTGCAAACGATAATTTTTCTTTTGAAGATGGAGCTCACATAAGAGATGCCTACATCCATTCATTATCACAAACTGCTGATCTAAGAATGGATGAGCGTTCGTATATAGCGTGTATAGTTTATTTAAATGGCAACTATTGGGGGGTATACGAATTAAGAGAAAAGGTAGATGATCATGATTTTACCGATTATTATTACGATCAGGATAAGAACAATTTACAATACTTAAAAACTTGGGGAGGAACTTGGTCGGAATATGGAGGCCCGACCGCTCAAAACGATTGGGATACTTTCAAAAATTTTGTCTTGAGTAATCCTATGTCTAATCAAACAAATTATCAAATAGTAAAAAGTCAATTTAACACCGGGAGTTTAATTGATTATTTTATAATAAATATGTACACAGTTTGTATGGATTGGCTCAATTGGAATACTGGGTGGTGGAGAGGAATGGATCCAAGTGGTGATAAGAAAAAATGGCGTTATACCCTATGGGATATGGATGCTACTTTTGGACACTATATCAATTATACTGGTATCCCTAATACTACTCCTACTGCTGACCCTTGTGATCCTAGTAGTTTGAATGATCCTGGAAGCCAAGGACATGTCCCTATTTGGAATGCGCTGTTAACTAATCAAGAGTTTTTTGATGATTATATTAATCGCTGGGCCGATATGAAAAATACCTATTTTGATTGTGCTTATATGATTACTTATCTTGATAGTTTGATAAACATTATTGATCCAGAAATGCCAGGACAGATAAACCAATGGGGTGGTGGAACTTATGCTGATTGGCAACAAAATGTACAAGATTTAAGGGATTTTATCAACCAAAGATGTAGTACGATAAATGCCTCTTTTGTAAACCCTTGTTATCCGCAACTTTCAGGCCCATACAATGTAACGGTAATTATTGATGGAATTGGGGAAGTTAAAATGAGTGGGATTACAATCGATCAGAACAATTCTGGCTGGACAGGGCAATATTTTGGTGGGGTTACGCTTCCGTTTGAAGTGAAGAGTGGCACTTTCTATTATTGGGAAGTAGATCCAATAAATACTTATGTTTATGATTCTTTGGTGGACACTTTGGCTTTAAATTTATTGGGAAATGTAACTGTTACTGCACATTTCATCCCTCCTGTAGAATATAGAGATATTGTGTATGAAGTTGTGCCGACAGGAACAACTACAACTATTGATGCAAATGGTACGGCAATAAATACTTTCCCAACTACAGCAACTTATGTTTTAGGCGATACCATTTTACTTTCTCCAAATATCGATCCTTTGTATTATTTCAGTCATTGGGAAGCTGATAGTAGTTCCATTTTACCAAATACTTCTACCTTGCAAGTGACATTTTATGCTGATTATTCGGACACCATTCGGTTGTATACCTTGCTCAAACCTGCTATTGTATATGAAGTAGTCCCAACAGGAACAATCACAACTCTTGATGTAAACGGAACTGTAATAAATACTTTCCCCTCCGCAGAAATTTATATGTTCGGGGATACGGTTTCTTTAATTCCAACAATTGATCCGCTTTATTATTTCAGTCATTGGGAAGCCGATAGTAGTATAATTTTACCAAATACTTCTACCGAGCAAGTAACATTTTATGCTGATTATATGGACACCATTCGGTTGCATACTATTTTAAAACCAAC
Organism: uncultured Flavobacteriales bacterium; assembly: GCA_950069165.1. GTDB lineage: Bacteria > Bacteroidota > Bacteroidia > Flavobacteriales > BACL11 > DUAL01. Next base: position 3,088 of record CATMIT010000067.1, on the reverse strand, counting down.
CATTATTTCTTTTATTAGTGGTGGCGACACACTTTGTGCTAATGAAAATATACTAGCGGAAGTATCTGTAGCTTTTAGTGGAATTGCCCCTTTTACTTTTGTGTATGAAATTGATGGAATTGCTCAGACGTCAATTCCACCAACCTTTGATAATCCTTATATCATTTATACTAGGCAAGCGGGAGAATATACACTTCTATCCTACTCGGATGCTAGTGAAATTGGCATTACAAGCGGTTCAGCTTATGTGGTAGAAAACACACCTCCTACAGCCCAATTTACAGTTAGTCCTGATGTACTTAATATCAATTATACGACTGCTCATTTTCGAGATATTTCAGTTGGAAATATTGTAAGTTGGCTGTGGAATTTTGGAGATAATACTTTTGATAGTTTAATTGCTAACCCCTACCACACTTACCCTGATTCAGTAGGGATTTATCAAATTACAATGATTGTAACAGATGCAAATAGTTGTAAGGAAACTACTTTTAATCAGTTATGGGTAAAAGATGAGTACTGGCTTCATATTCCAAATTCTTTCTCGCCTGATTGGGATGGAATAAATGATAAATTCTGTATCAATTATCATGGCATAATGGAAGAAACTTTCACTTTCAATATTTATAATAGAATTGGGGAGCTTTTATACTCAACCAGCAACATTCACGATTTGGATTGTGAAAATGGGTGGGACGGCAAACACAAAGAAAGTGGAGAAGAAATTCCTATGGGAACTTATGTGTATGAAATTTTCTTCAAATATGTGAAAGATTTTGAGCAATGGAAGCATCAAGATTTTGGCCATATCAACATTATTCGCTAATATTTTAGGACACTTTTAGCAATGCCCTTTTTTTCAGCTTGAGATGGTTTTCATCTGCATAATTTTCCAAAATTTGATATAATTTATCTATATAATTGAGAAAATAAAAACCCATGTGGGTTTATTTTTGGTGGAGATAGTGGGATTCGAACCCACGACTTCTTGCATGCCATGCAAGCACTCTAGCCAACTGAGCTATACCCCCAAAAAACAGCAGGCAAATTTAAAGTAAATTCCTTACTTTTGAGCAATGATTCCGTCAGAAATTAAAAGAAGGATAATTACACAACTTGGTAATGCCTTAAATACGACTATTACTGTTAATGGAGAATCCTCAATAGTTGGCGGATGCATTAATAATGCCATCAAAATCAATACCGACAAAGGGCTTTTCTTTGTAAAATGGAATACAAACGCCAAAGCAAATATGTTCCAAACTGAATATAATGGATTAAAAGTGTTGAAAGATACAAATACGATACGCATCCCTAATGTACTTTGTTTTGATGATGATTTTTTGATTCTTGAATTTATTCCTCCTTCTAATCCTAACAATGCTTTTTGGGAAGTTTTTGGGCAAAAATTAGCTTTAATGCATAAACAAACACATTCAAAATTTGGACTGGATTTTGATAATTATATTGGTTCCTTATACCAAGACAATACGCAAAACAAAAATTGGACTGAATTTTTTATTCAAAACAGATTGCAAGCACAGCTATCTATTGGGAATTTCTCAGGAACTCTTTTATCCGATTTTGATAAATTATTTCAAAAGCTTCCAAATCTTTTCCCCAATGAAAAACCAGCTTTATTGCATGGTGATTTGTGGAATGGAAATTTTTTAGCCAAAAACGGAGATACTCCCATGCTAATTGATCCTGCAATATATTATGGGAATAGGGAAATAGACATTGCAATGAGCAAGCTTTTTGGTGGGTTCAACTCTGATTTTTATTTTGCTTACAATGAGAGCCATCCGCTTGAAAATGGATGGGAAGATAGAATACAAATTTGTAATTTGTATCCTCTTTTGGTACATGTAAATCTTTTTGGTGGAGCATATATCAATCAAGTGAAAAATATTTTGTCTTATTATGTAGGATAGTTTAAATTCTAAAATGCAAAAACTATATTTGCACACATTATATTTAAATGGTTAAATGAGTAAGTTCAAGCAATACAAACAGTTAAGTTTACCTAATATTCATAAGGAAGTTTTAGGAAATTGGAGGAGTACTTCAGTATTTGAAAAGAGTATTGAAAGTAGAAAAGGAAATCCTACATTTACTTTTTATGAAGGACCTCCTTCTGCAAACGGAATGCCTGGGATTCACCATGTCATTGCGCGTACGATTAAAGATTTATTTTGTCGCTACAAAACTCTACAAGGATTTCAGGTAAACCGAAAAGCAGGATGGGACACACATGGGCTTCCTGTAGAATTGGGGGTTGAAAAAGAATTAGGAATTACAAAAGAAGATATTGGGTCAACAATATCCATTGAAGATTATAATAAAGCTTGCCGAACCAATGTAATGAAATACAAAGGGAGTTGGGAGGATATTACTGAAAAAATGGGCTATTGGGTAGATATGCAAAACCCTTATTTAACCTATGACAATAAATACATTGAAAGCGTTTGGTGGCTTTTAGGGGAAATGCACAAAAAAGGATTGCTATATAAAGGACATACTATTCAGCCCTTTTCACCAAAAGCAGGAACAGGATTAAGTATGCATGAACTCAATCAGCCAGGATGTTATCGAAATGTAAAAGACACCTCAGCAATTGCTCAATTCAAAGTGGTAAATAATGAGAATGCTAAACTTTTGTTCAACAAAACAGATAATGAAGTTTATTTTTTGGCTTGGACAACAGCTCCTTGGACTTTGCCTTCAAATGTTGCAATTGCAATTTCAGGGAAAGATAATTATGTTGAAGTTAAAACTTCTTATGGAAATTTGATACTTGCAGAAAATCGACTTGAACTATTGAAAAATAAAAATATCAAATATAGTATTCTGAAAAAATTTAAGGGAAAGACATTAGAAGGTTTAGAATATGAACCTCTTTTTGAAAATGAAACCCAACAAGGTGTTGGGAAATATCCATCTTCACGAAAAATTTATCTTAGTATTCCATTATTGAAAGAGCGAATCGCCCCAAAAGTTGCTGAAAAAATTGGAAAGAAGGCAGGAGATATTTATGAAGAATTTGTCTCTATTGAAGATGGTACTGGTTTATTACATACTGCCCCTG
>CATMIT010000066.1 GCA_950069165.1 uncultured Flavobacteriales bacterium | reverse complement strand
GAAATGGAGTAGGATCTAAAGTAATGCTATTCGCTCCGTTTATGATTTGTTTTGTGTTAAAATCATATTTGTAACCATTTAGTAGTTGTGAGTATTTTGTATCATCTGATACATGAGAAGACCAAGAAACATTATTTTCAATAATGGTTACGGAGGCAGAACCCATTACTTCTCCAATATTGTTACTATCAATGCAAATTGCAGTTCTGTCATCAACCCCAATCCCATCTTTTCTTTGTGTTCCCCAATTTTTATACCAATTTGCCATAAAAACTAAAAGCCGAGCAAACCTTCCTCTTTCTACTAAATGAGTGTCAAAGATATATCCAGGGAAAATTCCTAAAAAATCATCATCTAATGCAATATCAATCCAGTTGTATGGGTCAGTTAATGCTTCATCCGGATATACGCTACCGTTTTCAGCTGTAAAGATTACTTCAGATAAAATAGCCATTCCTGCAGAAGTCCCCATAATTACCCCTCCTTGATTAAACTTATCTGTAATTGCATCTTCTACCCTTGTTCCTTTCCAAGTATTGTAATAATTCCATTGGTTTCCTCCTTTAATGAAAAACACATCATAATTCATCAAACTATCATAGGTTGCTTGAGAGTTGGATAAAGTAAGGTTGTCAATATCAAATCGGGTAGTGTCGCTTGCACCTAAATCCATAAAATATTCTGGAATCCAAGATGTAGATGTGCTATAGTAAATTACGGCTACTTTTCTATTTTGAGATTGGTCAAGTGCCCAAGTGTAAGGAGCATCACTCCAGCCTCCATTACTTTCGCCACCACCGCCAACTAAAACTAAACTTCCTTGAGCAAAAAGTAAATGTGGAAAAATTAGGAGAAATAAAGCGCGCATTAGTCCCTTAACGCAATATAATAAAGTAGATAAGTTACTGCTGCCAATGCTGCTACCACATAAGTACTTGCTGCCCATTTTAGAGCGTCTTCTGCAAATACTACTTCTTCATCATTTGTAATATTTGAAGATTTCAACCAAATAAGGGCTCTTCTGCTTGCATCAAATTCAACAGGAAGTGTGATTAGTGTAAATGCAGTTACAATAGCCTGTAAGATGATAAATAATAATATCAATGTGCTAAATCCTAAACCTATAAAACTACCGCCAATTAATCCAATAATAAAGACTGTACCCATCATTCTATTGCTGAAATTTACTATAGGAACCATTTGCGAACGCATTTCTAGCCACTGATAAGCAGTTGCGTGCTGAAGGGCATGTCCGCATTCGTGAGCCGAAATAGCTGCTGCCGTTACATGCCTTCCCTGGTATATATCAGGGCTAAGGTTTATTGTTTTATCCATTGGGTTGTAATGGTCGGTCAATTTACCTGGAACCGAAACTACTTTCACATCCCAAATCCCATTGTCATTTAGCATTTTCTCCGCTATTTCTTTTCCGCTTAGGCCAGAAACAGTTGGAATCTGGCTATATTTTTTTACTTTGCTTTTAAGTCGGCTACTTACTATCCATCCAATTATCATGAAGCCAATCATTATTATCCAAATCATATTTTTTTAGTTTTTGTTCTTTGCAAAATTAGGAAAAATCACTTCTCAATTACAACAATATTATATTAGTTTTGTTGTATTAAATTAGTTAAATGAAAAAGCCCTTAATTTTAGTTGTAAATGATGATGGAATTTCTGCTCCAGGAGTACGAAAACTTATCTCCATTATGAATGATTTCGGTGAGGTGGTAGTAGTTGCACCAGAAGGACCCCAATCGGGAATGGGGCATGCTATTACCATAAATGCTACCCTAAGGTGTGATAAAGTGACAATAGATGATGGGCCACAAATAGAATATGCAGTAAGCGGTACGCCTGTGGATTGTGTGAAATTAGCAGTAAATAAGATTTTGGATAGAAAGCCAAATTTGTGCGTTTCTGGAATTAATCATGGTTCTAATTCTTCCATCAATGTGATTTATTCAGGCACCATGTCTGCTGCTGTGGAGGGTGCTTTGGAAGGTATTCCTTCTATAGGATTTTCCCTTTTAGATTTTTCTCATGATGCTGATTTTTCGGAAAGTGAAAAGTATATTCGGAAAATTACACAATCCGTTTTGAAAAGTGGTTTACCAGAGGGTGTTTGCCTAAATGTAAATATTCCAAAATCTAAGGAGAATGAAAAAATAAAAGGAATAAGAGTTTGCCGACAAGCAAAGGCAAATTGGGAGGAAGAGTTTGATGAAAGAAAAGACCCAAATGGCAGAACTTACTATTGGCTTACGGGCAAATTTGTGAATTACGACAAAGGAGATGATACAGATGAAAGGGCACTCGAAAATCACTTTGTTTCGGTGGTTCCTGTTCAATATGATGTAACGGCACATCATGCCATTTCAGTTTTAAATAATATCATTGAAAATGAATAAGCAATTTATAAAAGGACTTTTTATTGGGATCATTGCACCAATAGTTGCATTTGTTATTTATGTTGCTTTTTACCTAGAAGCGGATGTGATGGAAACTTACAATTCATTAGTAAAAATGAATAAATTAACGCATGTAATTAGTTTGAGTGCGCTTATCAATTTACTCCTGTTTTTCATGAATATTAAAACCAATAGAGATATGGTAGCAAAAGGAATACTTTTTGCAACTATGATTTATGCATTTATTGTTCTTGGTATAAAATTATTCTGATGAAATACTACATTATTTCTGGGGAGGCGTCTGGCGATATGCATGCAGCAAATTTGGTTGCCGAGATTAAATGTAAAGACGAAAATGCAGATATTAGAGCTTGGGGTGGCGATAAGTTAAAAGCAAAAGGAGTCAACATTGTAAAACACATCAAAGAGTTGGCTTTTATGGGTTTTTCGGAAGTAATTGTAAACTTACCAACTATTCTAAAAAATATAAGTTTTTGTAAAAAAGATATTTTAGATTTTAAGCCAGATGCGCTTATTTTGGTAGATTATCCTGCATTTAATTTTCGTATTGCAAAATTTGCTAAGCAAAAGGGCATTAAAGTTTTCTATTATATTTCTCCTCAAATTTGGGCTTGGAAAAAAAGTAGAATAAAGCAAATTAAAAAAATGGTAGACAAAATGTTTGTTATTCTACCTTTTGAAAAGGACTATTATAAAGCGCATCATTTTGAGGTCGATTTTGTCGGCCATCCACTACTTGATGAAATAGCAAAGGATAATTTCTCTTTTTCTTTGCAAACGAATAAGCCAATAATTGCACTACTTCCAGGAAGTAGAAAGCAAGAAATCAGTAAAATATTGCCGCAAATGTTAGGGGTTGTAAATGATTTCCCAGACTATCAATTTGTAGTAGCGACTACCAATTCTATAGAGGAAGAATTTTATAAAAACATCATTGCAAATAACAATGTGCTTTTAACCAAAAATGAAACTTATGGCCTTTTAGCAAATGCAAAAGCAGCCCTTGTTACTTCTGGCACGGCTACTTTGGAAACAGCACTTTTTCATGTTCCGCAAGTGGTTTGTTACAAAACCAATTCTGTTTCTTACCAAATTGCAAAGCGACTTGTTAAAACCAAATTCATATCACTTGTAAATATTGTAATGGATAAAATGGTGGTAGAAGAATTGATACAAAACGAATTAAATCCTTACAATCTCTCAGCTTCTTTATCCAAAATTTTGAATAATACCAATAGAGAAAAAATCAAAATGGATTATAATGCCTTAAAAATAAAATTAGGCAAAAAAGGCGCTTCCAATAAAGTAGCGGATTTAATTATCACAAATATTGCAGAATAAAAAAGCCATCCAAAGGATGGCTTTTATAATAATTAAATTAGTTATTATCTTTTTCTTCTATTTATGAATCTGCTAGAAAAAGGAGATTCTTTTATATTGTTCTGCTTTATCCTAGCATTAGATGTATTTGGAGATAATCCTGATATTCTATTCCAAGATGCTGTTCCGATAAATCTATCAAAATAGACAGTATCACCACCCGAGTGTTGTCCAGTAGAAGGATTGTAGAGTGATGTATCTTCTCCCTGATCACTAGTCCAATTTAGATTGTTAGCCGTTAAAGTATTAATTGTTAATACCCAATCTGTATCTAATACAAGAATGTTTCCATTTTTTGTCCAGGTATAATAATCGGTGTCATTACCACCACCAAAGTCCATCATCATCTCCTCCATAGTTCCGTTATTGAAAAATTCCCATGTAATCGATTCAATTTCAAAATCAGAATCTGGTGGTGTGATTGAAAAAGTAGTATCCCATGTTGTGACTTTCCCATTTGGATAATTAGTGTAATATCCTTCACTTGATGTTACATTATATTGTGTAAGATTCCATTTTCCTAAGATTGACCCAGAAGTATTGTTAGTGCCACCATTAGGACTAGAACTATCATCCTCTTTTTTACAAGTAGCAAAGATGATGGAAACTGCTAAAAATGTGTAAAGTAATTTTTTCATTTGTTTATTTTAATGAGAATCTTGATATTCTTTTATTTTTTTATAGGTTAATTGTAATGAAAGGCAATTATTACAGATTATTGCATCTGTTCCATCATACCAAATAAATCCGGTTCCATCTCTTACGGTCCATGGTAAAGTAGTTGACTGTACATTTTCCCATTGATAAGTAAAATGTACAGGTTCAGGATCTAAATCATCACACAATACTGTAGATGTGAATCCTGCATTTGTAGGCATTGAACCAGCCAGATCATTTCCAACATAAACATCTAAATAAGGAATGATTTCATTTGTAAAATATACAGCCGCTGGTACATCTAAATAAAAAACAACATCTCCTTCATATTCACATACAGGATAATTTGTTGTTACAAGCTGATTTGTTGCAAAAGGATCATCACACTGATATAAGCAAGAGCCATCATTTTCTTCTGCATTCGGATTAAAATTAATGGCAGTTACATCAGTACACCCTTTAATTATTTGCTCTTCTTTTTTACAGGCAGTAAAAACAAGTGATACTGCCATAAGTAAATAAATTAGTTTTTTCATTTTCTTAAATTTTAATTTAATTAATAAATATCACACCAATATCCTTCTATCCAATAGAAGCCGTGTGGAGTTTCATCCCAATAGCCATCATGCCAATGAAATCCGTGTCTTTCTCTTTCCCAAAATCCATTTGTCCAAATGTAAGTTAGTCCTGCCCATCTCCAATATCCACTTATCCAGAGATACCCTCTTCTACTGAGTGTTGGTTTATTGATATAATGAGGTCTATTCGGTCTTTTAACAATAATATTATTTCTATTTGATTTTATAATAACCTTACCGTTTCCACTATGGTGTGGGTGATTGCCATGTGTATTTACATTATGTGAACCATGAGAGTTGTGTCTGTTGCTTTTTAGAATCACTTTTTTGTTACGATTCTTTTTTACAACTACTTTTTTGTTATTGTTCTTTATTACAACTACTTTTTTATTTTTATTACTTTTTATAACTGTTTGTGCTTGTATGGTGTTACATACTAAACAACAAAGCAATACTACTGATAGAAATTTTAATGTTTTCATAATTAATAAATTTTGAAACAAATATAATAAATTTATCTAAATGAACTTTTGGAATCAATTACCGCTTTTTCGCCTTCTTATTCCTTTAATTTTAGGAGTGCTTTGCAGTATATTCTTATCTACAAACAAAGAAATAGTTTTTTATGTTTTTGTTTTGTTTTTCCTTCTTTTTCTAATGACTATTTTCCTTAAAAAAATCACCAAAAAATACCGAAATAGATGGATGTTTGGCTTTTCGGTTTACCTTTTATTGTTTGCGTTTGCCCTGCTAATTACGCCATACTATCAAAGTATTGATAAAGCAAATCATTTTGCACAAAAACATAGTGATTACTGTATTGTTCAGCTTTTAGAAGATGCTATTGAAAAGGAAAAATCAGTAAAAATGGAAGTGGAAATAATAGCAATAAACGATATAAATAATTTTACAAACACAATAGGAAATGCAATTGTTTATTTAGAAAAAGATAGTAATTCTTTAAAGTTAAAGTATGGCGATAAGTTAGTAGTAATATCCAATTGGAAAAAAATAGATAAGCCAACCAATCCTTCACAATTTGATTATAAAAAGTTCTTAGCAAATTCTGATATTTTTCATCAGCAATACCTCACAAATATGCATTGGAAAATGTTTGAAAAACAAAAAGGATTTTCTGTTCGAGCTACTGCTTTTATGTGGCAAAAACGCCTTTTGGATGTGCTGAAAAGTCATCATTTCGAGCAGCAAGAATTGGCTGTTTCTTCCGCCCTTTTACTAGGATATAAGGATATGCTGGACAGAGATACCATTCTGACTTATTCCAGCTCTGGAGCCATGCATATATTGGCAGTTTCTGGTTTGCATGTCGGTATTATTTATTTGGTATTAAGTTCACTTCTTTTCTTTTTCGACAAAATAAAATACGGTAACTATATGAAGGCATTTTTGCTAGTACTTGCCCTTTGGGCCTATGCTTTTCTTACGGGTTTGTCACCCTCTGTATTGCGTGCTGCCACCATGTTTTCCTTTGTCACCATTGGTTCATCCCTCAAAAGGCAAACCAACATTTATAACACTTTGGCAGCATCTGCTTTTGTGCTAATTTTATACAATCCTTACATCATTTTGAAAGTAGGATTTCAGCTTTCTTATTTAGCGGTTTTGGGCATTGTGTATTTACAGCCCAAATTGTATAATTTGTATCGTACTTCCAATTGGTTATTGGATAAGATTTGGGCAATTACAACTGTATCTATTGCTGCACAATTGGCCACTTTTCCACTAGGGATGTATTATTTTCATCAGTTTCCTAATTACTTTTTACTTTCGAATTTGTTTGTAATTCCATTAGCAACCTTTATCATTAATGGTGGGATTTTGCTTTTTATAATCAGTGCTATTCCTGTTTTGCCTACTTACATAGCTTGGGCAGTAAATAAGATGCTGCTTTTTTTGAATTTCTCGGTGGAGTGGGTGGATTCCCTGCCATATTCTTTAACGCTCGGTATTAGCATTTCTATTTTGGAAACCATCCTTGTTTATCTTATTATTTTACTGCTAATTCCCGCTTTAATTCAAAGGAACTGGAAAGGTGTGAAAGTCGCTTTATCGCTTTCTGTTTTGCTTATAAGTTATCAGATTTATGAGAAAATGACAATGCAAAAGCAACAGTATTTTGTAGTGTATGATGTGCCAAATGAAAGTGCTATTGATTTTGTGGATGGTTCAGAAAACTATTTTTTATCAACTGAAAAACTAAATAATGACCAAAGCAAAATGAGATTTCATATTATGCATTATAGGTGGGAGCGCAGAGTAAAAAAATCCACTTTAATTCCTGATTTGTTTTCAAAACAAAACTATTTCAGAAATGGGAATTACATTCAGTTTTTTAATACTAAGATATTATTGTGGGATGATAGTTTTAAAATGCCAAACAACATTTCACAAATGCAATTTCATTTCCATCTGGTGACCATCTTGGAGTCAACAGCTGAATATCAACAGAATCGTGATAAAAAGTTATTGACACAGGCTTTCCTCCCTCGGGTGATAAAACATAAAGATTGGATGTGCTGTTTTCATGAGCAACAAAAACAATCTGTTTCCCATCAAGAGACCAGTCCGGTTGAGCCGCACGCATGGAATTGGGTGTAAGCCATTTGGCTTTTTTTGTTTCAGTATTTAAAACCTTGATTCCCCAAATCATAGATTGATTTTCTCCAAAATGATATTTCTATAGGTACTAATAGTCTTTGGACCTAAACAGAGTTCCTTGGCAACTTCGGATAGTGTTTTTCCAGAACTCATCAAACACATTACTTGATATTCCCGATCAGATAATAGTTCATGAGTTACTGGCGTTTCTTTTTGAAGGGCCTTTAGAACCATCTTCTTTGAAATGGAAGAGCTAATTGCCGTTTGGCCATTGAAAACTTTTCTTATACTTTGAAATAATTCATCAAACGATCTCTCTTTGCTGAAATAACCAGAAGCCCCTGCCTTCAAATATCGGACCGCAAATCCATCTTCTGGCAGACCGCTCACGATCAATACAGGAATATGTGGAAACTCTATTTTTAATGTTTTCAGAATGTCTAGAGAATCGGGACCAGGCATAATTATATCAAGTAAAATAATATCGCATTTCACATTCCTAACGACCTTAAGCAAATCGTATCCGTTCTTAACATTGCCAACAAATTGAATG